>JBGVEC010000058.1:0-76208 GCA_045119815.1 Paludibacteraceae bacterium
AATCGCCAAACAACAACCTATTAAGGAAATTTATCAACTCTTTTAGGATACTTAACAACCTTTTTAGGAAACCTATCAAAAAGTGACGATTCTTAAGAAACCTTTCCAGAAATAGTGTAAACCTTTTTTAGTTTTAATCAATAGGATAAGCAAGGGGTGGGAATCACATAGTTATCACATACTAATCTCATAGTAATCATATAGTATGAACCCGTCATGAACCCGTAATAGGTTAGATGGTGTAGAGTGTAGGGTGTAAGGTGTAAAGGCGAGGGGAAGAAGAAGGGAGCACAGATTAGTGCTCCCTTTTCTATATATTTGCCATACTTTACTGACGGGCGGCGGCTTTCTTAAGGGCGATGGCGTAGGCTTGGCGGTAATAGGGGAAGAAGTGTTGCCACTCGGCTTTGAGTGCTAACTCTACGGCAGCCTTGCGAGCGGCAGCTACCTTGCGTGGCGTGAGCGAGAGGTAATACTCAATCGTATGGACAATATGTTGAATCACATCATCGGTATTGCTATCGTTGCGATAAATAACCGCTACGCCCTTGTCAATCGTTGTGCAGCCTTGCTCCTCGCACCAAACACCATAACCACTCAAACTAGTGGTGATAGTAGGCACATGGAACGCCATACTCTCGAGTGGAGTGTAGCCCCATGGCTCGTAATAACTAGGGAAGACAGTCAAGTCAAGACCGATGAGCAAGTCGTAGTAGGGTAAGTTGAGTACGCCATCGTTGCCGTTGAGGTAGGTAGGCACGAAGACTACATGTACATTGCCGATGGTGAAGTCCTGGCGGTCGAGGTAGGGGATCATGACGAAGGCGATGATAGATCGCTGCGCTGTAGATCGCCCTGCGGGCTGTAGATCGGCTTCGCCTGTAGATGGTGTAGGGTGTAGGGTGTAAGGTGTAGATGGTGTAGGGTGTAAGGTGTAAGGTGTAGAGGCAGGGGCTTCGCCTAAACGGGTCATCGCCTCTAAAAAGACGTCGATGCCTTTGTTTTTCCATTCGTAGCGGCCGGCGGTGCCGATGAGCATGTCGGTGCCTTTGGCATCAATGCCTTTCGCGCGTGCGAGGGATATTAAGGTATTGCGTGCACGTTTGCGTGCGGCATCAAACTCCTTGCCTTGTGGCACGAAGCCTTGTTCAAAGCCGTTCGGAGTGACGATGTCCACGGGTTTGTCAAGCAGTTGGGCGCACTCGCGAGCCGTCAGATCGCTGACAGTCGTGAAGCAGTCGGCTTGGTGGGCAGCGGTTTTCTCGACGGAGTGCTTGCTGACCATATTGAGTTCCTGAGCCATCTGGTCGCCATTGAAAGCGTGGAAGCAGTCGTAGAGGGGTTTGTAGTTACCCGCGATAGAGCGACCGATACCTGTGGCGTGGGTGGTGAAAAGGGTAGCTATCTTAGGGCAATGCTCTTTGAGGTAGAGAATGGTGAAAGCCGTTTGCCATTCGTTGCAATGCATAGCCGTGGTAGGCTGACCGAGGTGGTTGTAGAGGCTCTCTGCGAGTTGTCCTACGGCGTAGGCAAACATATTGCTCTCATCGTAGTCGCCATAGGCAGCATGGCTCTGTACACCGTATTTCTCCCAAGCATGGGCGTAGATAGCGTCTTTTTGTGCCCACACCTCGTCCCACTTGAGGAGTACGGCAATCGGTTTGCCAGGCACTTGCCAACGGCCTACGCGGACACCCTTAGGTCGCCAGCCTTTGAGTAGGGACTTGCTCTCTTTGAAGGTGAGATTGGAATGGTTTCCGAAGTCGGGACCGAAGAAAATGACTTTGTCTTTATGTTCTTGTTGCATGGAAGCGGCACGGGTAGAGAGCACG
This sequence comes from Paludibacteraceae bacterium, assembly GCA_045119815.1. GTDB lineage: Bacteria > Bacteroidota > Bacteroidia > Bacteroidales > Paludibacteraceae > Colicola. The sequence continues at coordinate 1,833 of JBGVEC010000058.1, forward strand.
GCATAGATGCCGCCTACACGGTTGCAAACCTCCCAACTAGTTTCGAAGATATATTCTGGTTGCACGGCGAATTGAGAATTATGAATTTTGAATTATTGAGGAGTGTTATTGACTGTAATGAGGTCAATATTGTTCAGATTATTATATTGTGTTGGAGTAGTTGTAAACTGATTGTTTTTGCTTTTGATGAGTGGCATGGCAAATAGGCCATTTGAGCTTGCCCAATAGAGACGGTTGCGTGTCATGTCAATATAGATAGCTCCTGTGGCTGATTCGTCAATGAGTACGCGTTCCGCTCCATCAAAATTAGCGACATACAAGCCTTCTGGTGTGGTAACGTACCACTTTTGTGCCATGGCGTCTAGTTGTATGCGTTGGATATCCAATCCGTTGAAGTCAGAGATGGTGCTCGCTAGTGTACTGGCGTAGAAGGTTTTTCCGTTGAAGGTGACGCATGTATCTTGCGCTTGGCGTAAGAGTTCCTTGTCCTCAACCAAGGCAGGAGTATGTTCCTCTATTCTATCGTTGATGATGCGTTGACGCACCATTTGGTTGTCGGTCAAGTGCATTGCGATAGCTGGTGCTTGGGTCAAGTGAACGGGGAAGTGTTTGGTAATCAAAAACTCAATGCCATTGAGTGTTAGGCGTAGCGTGACGGAGTCTTGTGCTGTCTGAGACTTGAAGTATCCGTAGATTATGCTTTGCTCGTTACTTTGTGACAACATTTTGAAGTTAGGTGAGACGACCCACTCGTATGTCAAGCTATGATTGAATGGGTTATACACATTGGCTGTGAAAGTCACATCTTGGTAGTGTAGGATGGAGTCGGTAGAGCATACGAAGGTAGGAATGGTGTCGTACACGGTGACCTCTTTGGTACAGGTGTTGTATTTGGCGCTATCTACCATTAGGGTAACCAGGTACGTGCCTGGTTTTTTGTAGATATGTTTGGGACTTTTAGCAAAGCTGGTGGTGTTATCGCCAAAAGTCCACAACCACTCTTCGCCTTCTGTGCAGAGATTGGTAAATGTAACGGTTTCCCCAGCACGAGGAGCGGTTGGGGCGTAACTAAAATCAACTTCTACACGTTTGCATCCTACACAAAATGTGAGCAAGATGGATAAATATATAATACTTCGTTTCATATTCGTTGGTTTCTTATTGATTGTCGGTGTTGTTATTCATTGTTCTTCGCCACCAAGTCATTTGCCTTTTGGCATAATGTCGGCTATTTTGTTGGATCATTTCGATGGCTCGTTCTAGGGTCCATTCGCCTCGGAAATACTTGAGTAACTCTTTGTAGCCCACGGTGTTTACGCTGTTAGGAATGGTGCTTTCGTCTAGTGGGTTGTTGTTGAGCAAACCTAATTTGTCAAAGGCTCGTTGAGCTTCGTTGAGTAGTCCTTGCTCCATCATCTTGTGGACACGGAGGTTGATGCGCTCATATAGTTCTTCGCGTGGGCGCTCAATCATGATGTATTCCACGTCAAATCCTCGTTCTTGTGCCGTGCGTCCCCCTTTTCGATAGTTGGAATAGGGTTGACCCGATGCTAGCGTCACCTCTATGCAATGCATGAGTCGTTGTGGGTTTTGTTTATCCACTTCTTGCCAATAAATAGGGTCTAGGCGTTGTACTTCTGTCTGTAGCCACTCTAGCCCTTTCTCTTGGTATTGGTTGCGGACTTGCTCACGCAGTTCGGTGGGTATATCTGGAATATCGTCCAAGCCTTTGCATACCGCATCGATATACATCATGCTGCCGCCTACCATAAGCACTCGTTCGTGTTTTTGGAACAGTTCGGCGAGTAGCGTGTTGCAGTCCCTAGCGTATTGCCCAGCGTTGTAGGTCTCGTGGAGGTCTTTGGTACCAATAAAGTAATGCTTGACCCGTGCTTGTTCTTCTGCGCTAGGTGCTGCGGTGCCAATGGGTAGGTCACGATAAATTTGCCTTGAATCAGCACTCACAATGGGGCAACCCCATTGCTCGGCTAACTCTAGACTCTTCTCGGTTTTTCCTACTCCAGTAGGACCTAGTATGACAACTAGTTTGGGCATTAGAACATGGAACCGTCGTCCCAACTCAAGTCTTGGAATCCTTCGGCGTCTAAGTCATCGATATCAAATTGGCTATCGCTGAACATATCGTCATCTTCCCAGGCTGCATCCTTGGCGCGAGTGGCTTCGGCAACATCTTCTGTTTGGAGTTGTTTAGGCGCCTCGCCGCGGTTCTCTGTGCACTCTACGCCAGACATAATGCCTGGCATAATTTCGGTAAGACTACCGAAGATATAACGCTCGTACATAGGATCATAGACGTAGATTAGGCGTTGGCCACGGTCTTCCATCAAGTCGCTCAAGCGGGTGGACTCCATGATCATATTGTCGTACTCAAAGTTGCTACCCATCTCAATGAGGGTGACTTCTTGCTCTTTCTCCCAACGATCGTTGCACATGAAGAATGAGGTCATTTGGTCATCAGGGAAGCCCATGCTCTTCAAAATAGCAGTATGCAATTCTAGAAAAGAAGCATCGCTGTCTGCTTCAAAAACGCGGCGAAAGCCATCTACTTCGTCGCATGAAAAAGTAATCTTGTATATCATAGTTTGTTATTGTATATGCATTTTAGCAAAATCGCCGCAAAGGTACAAAAAAAAATGCATATGTGCAAACATATGTGAGGCATATTGTGTGTATTTTTTGAAAATATTGTTGGCTAAACTTGCGTATGTGTATAAATTGTTGTACTTTTGCACAAAAAATAGAAATATACTCACTATGGATAAGCATTTTATAGTCATCGCTGAAGCGGGCGATTTTATAGGCGAACAAAAACTCATTGCGCAGCATCTCAAAGGCGAGATGAGAGATGGTAAATGGCATATGGCAGATGGTACTGTATGGGATATAATTGTGACTGGCGTGGGGGCTATCAATGTGCTGAAAACGCTGCAAGATATTCCTCGTAATGCACAGATAATCAATATAGGTTATGCGGGTAGTGCCAACTATGAGATCGGTTCGGTGGTGTGTGTGCAGGAGGCGAAATTGAACCATCCTTGTGTGAGCTATCCAGAGCCACAATTGTTGCTCAAGAATGTGCCATCAGCGTGGCTCAAATCACCCGCTGGATGTCTGACTTCTGTCTGCTATAGTAATACCGATTTTGTGCTTCAATCGGACTATAAGGATTGTGTGTTTGATATGGAGTTGGCTTATATTGCTGCGCTGGGATTTGAGAATCTAGTGGCACTCAAAATTGTAAGTGATAACTTGAGCTTGCACGACTATCGCGAGGTAGCTGCGGGAGTAGAGTAGTGAGTGATAATGCCCTAAAATAAGGGTGCATACCATAAGACATACGCGATTTTTGCTGAAAAAAGTGAACTTTTTCGCCAAAAATTTGCGTATGTGCTTTTTTTATTGTACCTTTGCACGCTATTTTCGTGTATTGTACCCGCTGTGCGCATACGCGAGTGAGCGAGAATGGTGTTAGAGAAAATTAAATATTAACAAAATAAAAACAAAAATCATTATGCAAAACAAAGGACTAGTTATCACATTGGCTGTCTGCCTTGCTTTGGTGAGCTCGTTCTACTTGTCATTCTCATTTGTGACCAAGTACTACGACAACAAAGCAGTAGAGTATGCTCAAGGTGATGCAGCGAAAGAGTACCAATATTTGGACTCTATCGCAGGTGAGAAGGTGTGGTTTGGCTACACATTGAAAGAGTGCCGTGAGAAAGAATTGAACTTGGGTCTTGACCTCAAGGGTGGTATGAACGTAACCATGGAAGTGTCTGTACCTGACATTATCCGTGCGTTGAGCGGTCACAATACTACCGAGATCTTTAACCAAGCAATCGCTAAGGCAAACGAGAAACAAAAATCATCAGGTGCTGACTACTTGACATTGTTCTTCGAGTCATTCTATGAGTTGGATGCAAATGCGCAATTGGCATCTGTATTCTCTACTTTTGAGTTGAAAGATAAAGTGTCATTGACTTCAACCAATGCTGAGGTTGAGAAAGTAGTTCGCGAGGAAGTTGAGGGCGCAATTGATAATTCATTCAACGTGCTCCGTACCCGTATTGACCGTTTCGGTGTGGTACAACCTAATATCCAAAAACTCAGCCAAACAGGTCGTATCCTCATTGAGTTGCCAGGTATCAAAGAGCCAGAGCGCGTACGTAAATTGCTCCAAGGTTCTGCTAACTTGGAGTTCTGGGAGACTTATGACTTGGCAGAGATTCTTCCACAATTGGCTCAAATCAACACCGAGGCTGCTAAAGTAAATGCTAGCACTGAGGCTGCTGAAGCAGAGGTGAAAGAGGAGGAAGTTAAGAAAGAAGAGAAGAAAGCTGATGATGTAGAGGCATTGGTTGAGGGTCTTGAGGAAGATAGCTTGGCACAAGCTGAGGCTGACCAAAAAGCTGCTGTAGAGGAGTACAAGAAGAACAACCCATTGTTCGCTGTGTTGAATCCTTCTGTTAGCCAAACAGGTCAAGCATATCGTGGTCCAGTTGTAGGTACCGTACACTATACCGATACTGCTAAGGTGATGGCTATGCTTACTTCACAAGTAGCTAAGTCTGTTCTCCCACGCGAGTTGAAACTCTGCTGGACAGTTAAGGCTATTGATGCTGCGGATGCATACTATCAATTGGTAGCACTCAAGTCTCAAGCTAACGGTCGTCCTTCTTTGGAGGGTGATGTGATCACGGATGCTCGCGCTGATTTCGGTCAAACATCTGCTTACGCTAACGTAAGTATGACCATGAACGCTGAGGGTGCACGCGACTGGCAACGTATTACACGTGACAATATCGGCAAATCTATCGCTATTGTATTAGATGGTTATGTATATAGCTTCCCAACTGTACAAAATGAGATCGCTGGTGGTAGCTCACAAATCACTGGTAACTTCACTGTAGAAGAGGCTAAGGACTTGGCTAACACCTTGAACTCTGGTAAGATGCCTGCTCCTGCACGCATTATCCAAGAGGACGTAGTTGGTCCATCACTTGGTAAAGAGGCTATCACTGCAGGTATGTGGAGTTTCGTATTGGGCTTTATCCTTATCATGCTCTATATGATTTGCTACTACGGCTTTACCGCTGGTATGTTTGCTAATATTGCATTGCTCTGCAACGTATTCTTGTTGGCAGGTATCTTGTCTTCTTTCTCCGCTGTATTGACCTTGCCTGGTATCGCCGGTATCGTGTTGACCATGGGTATGGCAGTGGATGCTAACGTACTTATCTACGAGCGTATCCGCGAGGAGCGTCGTGCAGGTAAGGGCTTGCGCAAAGCTATCGAGGACGGTTTCAACGGTGCTATCTCTGCGATTATTGACTCTAACGTTACTTCATTCTTGACTGGTGCTATCTTGGCTATCTTCGGTACAGGTCCTATCAAGGGCTTCGCTGTTACCTATATGATTGGTATCGTTTCTTCTTTCTTGACCGCTGTGTTCGTTTGCCGTATGTTGCTTGAGGCATATGCTAAGAGAGAGAATGCTAAGGAGTTGAACTTCACTACCAAGTTGATGCAAAACTTCTTGCAAAACACCAAGGTGAACTTCATCGGTGGACGTAAGGTAACTTACATCATTTCTGGTATTATCGTTGTTTTGGGTGCTTTGGCACTTAACCCACACTTCTTCGGTAAATTGAACCTTGGTATTGATTTCTCTGGTGGTCGTAACTATATCGTTCGTTTTGCTCAAGATGTGAATACTGAGGAGGTAAATGCAAGTTTGGATAACGTCTTTATGGCTGCTAAGGCTGAGTTGGGTGACGAGGAGAACTTCGCACTCAACGTAATCACTATCGGTGATGCTAACCAAGTACGTATCTCTACCAACTACCTCATTAACGACAATTCTGACAATGTAGAGGCAACTATTGAGGCATTGCTCTATGAGGGTTGCAAACCTTTCTTGGCTGAGGATGTAACATTTGATGAGTTCAAATCTACAGAGATCAACCCTGAGGTAGGTATTATGCAATCTCAAAAGGTAGGTCCTGCGGTAGCTGACGATATTACTCAATCTGCTATTTGGGCAGTCTTGGCAGCGTTGCTCGGTATCTTCCTCTATGTGTTGCTCCGTTTCCGCAATGTAGCGTTCTCAGTAGGTGCATTGGTTGGTTTGGCACACGACGCACTCTTTGTGCTTGGTGCATATGCGCTCCTCTGGAAGGTGATGCCATTCTCTATGGAGATTGACCAATCATTTATCGCTGCTATCTTGACTATCATCGGTTACTCTATCAACGATACTGTGGTTGTATTTGATCGCGTGCGCGAATATAAAGGTCTATATCCAAAACGCGAACTCATGCTCAACATGAACAATGCGTTGAACGATACTTTGAGCCGTACATTCTCAACCTCTATGTCTACCTTCGTGGTATTGCTTGCCATCTTCTGCTTCGGTGGTGAGACCATCCGTGGTTTCGTATTCGCATTGATGTTGGGTGTGATTGTAGGTACTTATTCAACTCTCTGCGTGGCTACTCCTCTTGCATACGATATTCAAGAGGCAATCCGTCGCCGCAAAGAGAAGAAAGCTGCTAAATAATAACTAGTAGATATGCAAAAAAAACAACAGGCCCAATGGTCTGTTGTTTTTTTTGTGACCCCGCTATATCGGGAGACCTTGTTCCTCCTAAAGTCGGAACAGGTCTTGTGACCCCGCTGGGATTCAAACCCAGGACCTTCAGAACCGGAATCTGACGCTCTATTCAGCTAAGCTACGGGATCTTCGTCGGAATGCGCTTGTCGCAATGACTGCCGCTCCGCGGCATTAATCGCGGCGACCTCCTAAGAAAATAGATATATAATATACCAATGTTCCTAATGATGCGAGTGCTGCGACTACGTAGGTATATGCTGCGCTACGAAGCGCGGTTGCAGCCATTGGCGTTGTCTCATTGTTGGTAATACCTGCTTGTTCTAACCATGCTATAGCACGGGTGCTAGCATTGATCTCCACAGGTAGTGTGATGAATGAGAATAGGGTAGTAAGACCATATAAGATGATACCAATGAGCAACAAATTAGGGAAGGTCTCGAGTAATAGAATACCTCCTAGTAACACCCAAGTGACCCATCTAGATGAAAAACTCACAATCGGTACAAATGCTGAACGCATTTGCAAAGGAGCGTATTCTAGCGCATGTTGTAGTGCATGTCCACATTCATGTGCAGCAACAGCTGCTGCGGCAACAGAATTAGAGTTATAAACCGATTCTGACAGATTAACAGTCTTTGTGCGAGGGTCATAATGGTCCGTTAGGTGTCCTGCGGTAGATATTACCTGCACATCGTAGATGCCATTATCACGAAGCATTTTTTCCGCCACTTCTTTTCCTGTTAAAGGCAAATATACCTTGCTGAATTTTTTGAAGCGTTGCTCCATGAGTGCACTAACAAGCCATGATGCTACTGTGATAGTGATAAAGAGAATCCAATAAGTATTCATGTGGTTAGTTTTTGTTTGATTTATTGATCAATTGTTTTCTTCTGCAGATTTTGCAGTGCCCATATATATATAAGGAGTATCGCTCTTGGATGAAATTGGTAAAGTTCTTGTCATCTAGCATGCGTTGGATGGTAGAGTCTTTCACGTCACTAATACGTCCGCAATTTTGACATAGAATTTTGACGGATGATGTTCGAAGAAATACCAATTCGTATTGCACTGCCCTTTTGCCAAAATCTTTTTCAAGCCGATGTACGATACCAGCTTTTTCCATCATGACAAGTGCGTTATATACGGTTGCGCGACTTATCGTGAGTGTAGTGAGACTCAGCCTAAGTTCCTCTACAGAGAATCTCTGTAGAGAACAGACTGAAGACAATATAAGTTTGCGTTCGTTAGTATGACGCAATTTATGTGTATCAATATACTGGCAGAGCAATTGATAGGCACGTTTATATATATCGTCTTGTTTTTTGGTGGGCATGTATTAAATGGTTTTGATATATGCTCGTCTGCGTTTATGGTATTTGTGTGGGAATACTTCCCAGTGGGCTAGATTCTTGAAGTTGGTTTCCATAATCGCAGTTGTCTCCACTTGTTTAATACCATATTGAACGAAATATGGGAATTGATCAGCGATGATAACTGCATTGATTCCCTTGTCTTGGTAATCAGGTCTAACTGCAATAATCAGCAAGTCAAATGCTTCGTATGTTTTAGATTTGAGCGCTTTGAGTATGTGTAACCATCCAAATGGGAATAATCTTCCTTTGCACTTACGAAGTGCCTTAGAGATGTCTGGCATACCTACACCTACACCCACAACCTCGTCTTGCTCATTGACAACCACTGTAACAAAGTCAAAGTTGAGCAATGGGAAGAACATATCCATATAGTGCTGCTTTTGTCGCTGTGTGAGAGGTTGGAAATTGTAGAGTTTTTGATAGGCAACATCAATTACATCCATATAGGAAGTTCCGTATTTTTTGACTAGCTCTTTGCAGTTTTTCACTTTGTCCACTCGCACATGGCTACGATCTTGTACAATTTTTGCCATTCTTCCGAAGCGTTCTGGAATTTCTGCTGGTGGATATATTTGCATTTCTATCCAGTCGTTCTCTTTGGTAAGCCCATATTCATCCATATGGCGCTCGTAGTATGGATAGTTATATAGAGAAGCCATAGGAGCGAGGTGGTCATGTCCCTCTATGAGTAAGCCTTGTAAATCAAAATCCGTAAATCCAACAGGGCCATTGAGCGTTTCCATGCCTTTGGATTTTCCCCACGCTGCTACTGCATCCAATAGGGCGCGACTAACCTCCAAATCATCAATAAAATCCATCCATCCAAATCGCACATGCTTAACGCCCCATTTTTGATTGGCTTGGTGGTTAATCAGACCAGCAATACGTCCTACTGCTTTACCATCTTTATATGCCATGTAAAGAACATGCTCGCAGATATCAAATGCAGGGTTCTTCTTGGTGTTAAACGTCGCCATATCGTCCAGGATCAAGTGTGGACAAAAATACTTACAATCTTTGTAAAAATCGTTACCAAACTTGACAAACTTGAACAAGCCGATTTTTGTGGTAATTTGTTTGATTTTAATGCTCATTTTCTCTAAAAATATAAGTTTTTGGGCGCAAAATTACAAATAATTTGTTAAAATACCAAATATATCGATATTTTTTTGTAATTTTGCAGCCGATTTCGTAAGGAAGTATATTTCAATCATAATTTTGAGGATGAAAGATATAAAGTCCATAGCCGTCTATTGTGCTAGTTCCAATAAGGTGCGTTCTTCGTTTGTGGACGCAGCTGAGACATTGGGTACTATTTTTGCCTCTCATGGTATTCGTTTGGTTTACGGCGATGGAGGAATAGGGCTGATGGCTGCTGTGGCGAAGGGCGTTCTTGATGCAGGAGGGGAAGCGATAGGTGTGATTCCTCGTTTTATGGTTGAGCAAGGCTGGAATAATCCACGTAGTACGGAGACTATTGTGACCGAGACCATGCACGAGCGCAAAGCTACAATCTGCAATATATCCGATGCGATGGTAGCATTGCCTGGCGGAATAGGTACTTTTGAGGAGTTGCTGGAGTGTTTGACTTGGAAGCAATTGGGGTTGCATAACAATCCTGTTGTGATATTGAATACGGACGGATATTACGATAGATTGTTGTCGTGTATAGATTTGATGGTTGAGGAGCAAATGATGCGTCCTATTCACAAAGATATGTATGTGGTGGTTTCTACTCCAGAAGAAGTATTGCCCGCCATATTAGGTGGTCCGGAATGGGATCCTTCAACTCGCAGATTAGCAGCTATTTAATTTTATTCCTATTTGCCTATGGAAATGATAAGTCGTATATCATCTCCTGTATCGGAGTCTTGGGTAGCATGGGTGTTATTGCTGCTAGTGGTGTTGTGGTTGATAAATAGTATGTTTGTGCCAGAAATAAGTATGATGTTCCGTGGGGTATTCAGTCGTGGAGAACGTACTTATTCTTCTAGTAGTGGACAATCCCAATACATGACTTGGGGATTTAGAGTGGGATTGATGGCCTTGATTGTGCAGTTGTTGATGATGAATGGAGAGGAGAGTTTTGCTTTTGCGGATTATGGGATAATATTGGGTATCCTGTCGTTGGCATACCTCGTTCAGGAGTTATTGATTAGATTGGTAGGAATGGTGTTTTTGTCTCACCGAGTACTAGAAGGGGCTTTGGATCAGCGGATACTAATTAATAATGCGTTGTGTGGTGCATTACCACTTGTGGTCTTATTGTCAGGGAAGGAATATTTAGGTATAATTGTATTGTTTGTGTTGATATTGCTATATATTGGCATATTACTCATAAAGTCAATGCAATTATTCTACAAAAATATTATGTCGATTATATACATATTGTTATATATCATTAGTTTAGAGATTATTCCATTAGCTGGGGGTATTCTTTGGATAAAAAATATACTGTAAATGAAAAAGATTAAAAAAATTTTAGTTTCTCAACCTCGCCCTCAAACTGAACGCAATCCATATTCTGATATGGAGAGCACTTATGGTGTAGAGTGTGATTTTCAGCAATTGATTCAAATAGAAGGGTTGAGTGTACGAGAGTTCCGTGACCAACATGTGTATTTGGAAGACTATACGGCTATTATTGTCAATTCTCGTTTGGGTATAGATCACTTCTTCCGTATCGCAGAGGAGACTCGTTTTGTCGTTCCTGATACGATGCACTATTATTGTATTTCAGAAGCAGTAGGTAACTATTTGCAAAAGTACATCCAATATCGTAAGCGCAAAGTGTTTGCAGCGGAAAACAATCGTTTCGAGGATCTATTGCCAGCCATGCATCGTCGTCCACAAGAAAAGTACTTGATGATTTTGTCTGATGTACATAGCGATGATGATATCAATATGTTTGCGGAGAACAAGGTTGTTGTTAAGCCTTGTATCTTATATCGTACAGTTGCAACTCAATGGCCAGAAGATAAGCCTTTTGATTATGACATGATTGTGCTTTTTACTCCTTCTGGTGTAGCTGCATTGCGTAAGAATTTCCCTGATTGGGAGCAGGGTGATACGGTGATAGCATGCTTTGGAGCCAATACTGCGGCAGCTTTGGAGGAGGCTGGTTTCAGAGTGGATATTAAGGCTCCTTCTGCCAAATATCCAAGTATTACCACAGCGATTAAAGATTACCTTGAAGGTCAAGAATAATCATGGATGCGTCTTTCCCAAAAACAGAGAAGTTGTGCGGTAAATATGCTGTAGAACAATTGTACAAAGAGGGAAAGCGCTTTGTAGTATGGCCTTTGCGTGTGAGTTATATGCAAGCGCCAGATGAATCTAATCGGATATTGATATGGGCACCCAAGTCGTTGTTTCGTCATGCTGTGGATCGTAACCGATTGCGCAGACAAATACGTGAGGCATATCGTTTGAATAAGACCCTGCTTGAGTCTCCGATGTATCATATCGCCTTTAATTATATTGATAAGACAAAGCAAGACTATAAGGTAATCGATAAGGCGATGCGCAAGGCTTTGGTAAAGATAAATCAGTTATCTCATGAAAAAGTGGATTAGACATCTGTTTTTGCTACCGGTGTATTTCTACCGCTCTTGCATTTCGCCCCTAACTCCGCCATCTTGTCGCTATACTCCTACTTGTAGTCAGTATATGGTGGAAGCTGTGATGAAACATGGGATTTTCAAAGGTGGATGGTTGGGGATTAAGCGCATTATGCGTTGCCATCCATGGGGTGGATCGGGTTATGATCCTGTACCTTGAGTTTAGAGTTTAGTGTTTAGTGTTTAGAGAATATGCGAATAGATATATTGACAGCATGTCCAGAATTGTTGGAGTCCCCTCTTAATCACTCCATTATTCAACGAGCGAAAGATAAAGGAATAGCAGAGATTTATGTACATAATCTCCGCGACTTTACGCTTGATAAACATCGTAAGATTGATGACTATGCTTTTGGTTTTGGTGCGGGAATGGTTTTGCAAGTAGAACCTATTGATCGTGCAATAACCCATCTCACGAGTCAACGTCATTACGATGAAATTATATTTACTGCTCCTGATGGCGAGCGTTTTACCCAAAAAGAGGCGAACACCTTGTCCTTAAAGGAGAATATTATTATCCTTTGTGGGCATTACAAGGGCGTTGATCAGCGTGTGCGCGACCACTTGATTACTAAGGAATATACTATCGGAGATTTTGTCCTGACAGGAGGGGAAATGCCTGCTGCTATTATGACCGATGCAATTGTTCGCCTTCTTCCTGGAGCGATGGGAGATGAGACGAGTGCGTTGAGCGATAGCTTTCAAGACGGATTGTTAGAGCCTGGAGTTTATACTCGTCCTGCCGATTATAAGGGTTGGAAAGTGCCAGAGATATTGCTATCTGGACATCAAGCTAAGATAGAGGAGTGGCTTTATGAGGAGAGTGTGCGCCATACCATGGAAAGGCGACCTGATTTATTAGAAGAATAATCATACATTTTATTTATTATGCGCAGATTAGTTAGTTTGTTATGTGTGCTCGTTATTGCTATAATGACGATGGCACAAGCCAAGTATGTATTTATGTTTATAGGTGATGGTATGGGACCTCATCAAGTATTATCTACCGAAATGTATTTGGCTGAATTAGAGGGCAAAATTGGTCGTAAACCTTTGTTGATGACCACATTCCCTTATTCTGGACAAGCGGCTACATTCTCTGCTTCTAGTGGGATTACGGATTCTGCGGCTTCAGGTACTTGTTTGGCTACAGGTCAAAAGACTAATAATGGTGTGATAGGTTTAGCGCATGATAGTACACCGGTTTATAGTGTGGCAAGTCAACTCAAAGAACAGGGTTGGGGGGTTGGTATTATGACTACTGTGACGATAGATCATGCTACTCCATCTGCTCATTATGCGCATACTCCATCTAGAAATGATTATTACATCATCGGTACCCAATTGACGGAGTCTAATTTTGATTTCTTCGGTGGCTCTGGTTTCTCTCGTCCGCAAGACAAGAATAATCCTTCTGCACCTAATCTATACGATCTTGCGGAACAAAAAGGCTATACCCTGGCAGGTGGCTATGCAGATGCCATGGCGAAGATAGAAAGTGAGAAACTCTTGGTGGTACCCGAAGAGCGTCTCGTTAATCGTTCTCGTAATGCTGGTGCTCTTCCTTATGCGATTGATAGAGGAGACAAGGATTTGAATTTGAGCCAATTAGTAGAGTTGGCTATTAAGCATCTATCGACATATGATCATTTTTTTATGATGGCAGAAGGTGGTAAGATTGATTATGCTAGTCATGCAAATGATGGTGCCACGGTATTACATGAGGTAATAGATTTTGATGACGCAATCAAGGTGGCGTATCGTTTTTATGAGCAACATCCTGATGAGACGCTTATCGTGATCACAGCCGACCATGAGACAGGAGGTATGGCGCTAGGAAATAGCGATTATGTTCTCAATCTCAAGGTTTTGGCTAATCAACAATGTTCGTTGGATAAACTCTCTGATCAGTTGTCTGATTTACATAAGTCAGAAGGTAAGAACTTGCAATGGGAGCAGGTCAAACATTTGATTTCAAAGAATACTGGTTTGTATAGTCAAGTAGAAATGACTACGGAGGAAGATGCTCAGTTGCAAGAGGCTTTTGCTCGTATGATGAGTCATCAAGATGTGGTTAAAACATTGTACAAAGATCTTAACGCATTGGCATCCAAAGCATTGAATATACTTAATAAGAAATCTCGTTTGGGTTGGACAAGTGGTGGACATACCGCCTCTGCGGTGCCTATCTTTGCTATAGGTGTTGGTGCGGAGCGTTTCACAGGCTGGCACGACAATAGCGAAATCGTTCCACTCATCTATCAAGCCACTCAATCTAGGTGATTGGTAATTGGTTATTGGATATTGGTTATTGGTTATAGGTGTTCACTAATTTCTTCGTACGTAAATCCTCGTTGCATGCAAAAACGTAGTAGTTTTTCGCGTGCAGCAGTGTCTGTGGTTTTGAGGGTGCGTTTTTTAGAGGAGATAACGCGTTCTAGTGTCTTTTGGTATTCCGTTTCGTCTATGTCTTTTAAGGCTTGAGAAATAGCCTCAGAAGGTAAGTGTTTGGCGTATAAGTATGCACGAATTTTTATTCTTCCCCAACCTTGGTATAATACTTTGTCGTGGGTAAATGCATGGCAGTAACGTTGCTCATTGATATAGTTGCTTTGTACTAAGTGAGCAATGATTTCATCGCATTGCTCATCAGTAACTTCCCATTGCTGCAACTTAGTGCGCACTTCGCTGATACAATGTTCTGCTGCGGCACAATAGGCTTCTGCTTTAGCAGTTAATTGCGCCATAGACCATTCGTTCTTTGCCATAAATATCGTGTTTGAGTGTAATCTGTTGGTAGCCTAGTTGCTTGAGCATGTCACAAACCTCCTTGCCATATGCTTCGTTGATTTCGAAAAAGAGATTTTTTGCTGCTTTCATCTCTGCGATACGACGATAGAATAGAAGAGGGTCCGAATCTGGAACGAATAGTGCGTTATGTGGCTCGTGTTTCAAGACGCGTGCATCCATATTTGCTTTCTCTTTTTGGCAAATATAAGGCGGATTGCTCACGATTATATCGATGAAATCGAGGTTTTCGGATAGTATGTCCAAATTTTTCCAGTTGACTTGTACTTGGTTGCGTATTGCATTCTCTTGTGCGATGGCCAAGGCATCTGCACTAATATCAACTCCAGTAACGTCCCATAGCGGACAATCTCGTTTGAGTGCAATAGCAATACACCCACTTCCAGTACCAATATCCACAACACGTAGAGGTTGTTGATGATTGGATTTTTCTTTGATCCATTCTACTAATTCTGCCGTTTCTGGGCGTGGGATAAGTGTATCTGGTGTTACTCGTAAATCAAGTCCCATCCACTCGGTATGCTCAAAAACATATTGAATGGGCATGTACGCACGAAGTTTTTCTATAATTATTTCTATCCTATGGCAATGAAAAGAATCTTTTTCTTGCTCATATACATTTTTTTTTGTATCTTTGCAGCCCATTAGGATTTGTGTGCGAGTAAGACCTATGGTTTCTTCCACAATCCAATAGGCCAATTCGCCCAATTCTTCCTCGGGTACATATCCACGCAGTTGTGAGATAATATGGTCAATTAGCTGTTTCACGCTGCAAAGGTACTGAAAAAAAATCATGTGTGCAAATATGGATGAGAAATATATATATAGATGCCTTCAATTGGCTCGTTTAGGTGAGTATTATGTTGCACCCAACCCTATGGTAGGTGCTGTGCTTGTAGGGAGATTAGTTGGTGATGAGCGGGGGGAGGATATTATTCTGGGTGAGGGATGGCATGAGCAATATGGCGGTCCTCACGCTGAACCTAACTGTATTCGCAATGCCGAGATGGCTCATCCAGAAGGAATTGATTATAAGTCATGTACGTTGTATGTAAGCCTGGAGCCATGTAGCCATTATGGCAAAACGCCACCCTGTGCTGAGTTGATTATTCGTAAGGGGATCGGGCGTGTGGTTATGGGTATGTTGGATCCTAATCCGCAGGTTGCAGGACGAGGAGTGAAGATGCTGGAAGAGGTAGGAGTAGAAGTTAGGGTGGGTGTGTTGGAAGAAGAATGTAGGATGTTGAATAAGCGTTTTGTTTGTCTGCATACGAACCATCGTCCATATGTCATTTTGAAATGGGCACAGACGGCAGATGGGTATATCGATGTAGCCCGCGATAGCGGTACACCTTTGGTTATTTCGACTCCGTTGACCAAACAGTTGGTGCATCAGCAACGTGCAGAAAATATGGCAATTATGGTGGGAACGCGTACAGTTTTGCTAGATAATCCTCGTCTGCTGAATACACGTTGGAGCGGACGTGATCCGATACGTGTCACATTGGATAGACATGGTGTTTTATCTAGGGATTGTAGGATTTTTTCGGATGAGGCGCCCACGATAGTTTGTCGTGAGAATACCGATTGGCAGTACATTTTATCGGATTTGGCAAATCGCAATGTCCATTCCATTTTAGTGGAAGGTGGTGCGATATTGTTGCAGCATATCCTGGATAGTGGACTATATGATGAGGTGCATGTGGAAGTCAGCAAGTATAGTTTGCCGCTTGTGGATGGACAAATAGTAGGAGGTGTGGCTGCACCCAATTATGTGTTTGGTACCTCTCCAACGATAATTGATGGCAATAAAATTTATGTAGAATATCGCTAAAGTTATAGAGTGGTAACGGAGTGATAACGGTAAAACCTAATAAAACATTGTCAAATACTTGCGTATTTGAAAAAAAAGTAGTAATTTTGCAATTTCTAAAAATATGGATCATTTTTTGTCAAATAAAGTAACAACTTTTGTTGGTCACGGTGTAATGCTTCTAGCTTGTGCTACGATGGTTTGTGCTTGTGGTTTGTTGGGCAATGAACGTGGAAGAGATATAGTGGCGGAATGCTGCGGTCAGACCTTGACAATGGAGCAGATAACTCAAATGACTAAGGGGTATAGTGGTGCTGATAGTGCGCGTATTGCGGAGGAGTATATCCAAGATTGGGCAGTCGAATTGTTGATGTACGAGACATCTCATCGAGTAAGCAATCGCAAGATTGAGGCGCTGGTGGCGGACTATCGTCGCTCCTTGTATATGCATGAGTATGAGCAATTGTTGGTTGCGCAACGTATGCCACTAATAATTGAGGATACCCTCATTACGGCCTTCTATGAGGCACATCGTCAGCAGTTGATTTTGCGTGAGATGATTCTCAAGGGAGCATTGGTGGTAGTGCCTAATGGCGCACCTAATATGGTCGATTTGCGCAAGCATTTGGGCAAACTTGATGATTCAGAATCCTTGGAGTGGATTGAGAAATATGTCTATCAGTATGGAGTGGGGTATGAGCTTTTTGTGGAGGACTGGAAACTATGCGAGGAGGTGATAGACTATATGCCTTTGGAGAAAGCAGAGTTAACCAAACTCGTTCGAAAGAATAAACATGTGGAGTTGCAGGACTCTATCAACACCTATATGTTGGAGGTGGTAGATTATTACCCTGCGGGTGGTGTGATGCCGCTCGATTATGCGCGCAAAGATATTGAGACGAACATTTTGAGAACTCGTCGTGTGAATTTTTTGGATAGTATGCGTAATGAATTATATGATAAATCACTTAAAAATGGTAAGTTGAAACGATATGAGAAATAAATTATTAAAATTTGGTTATTGCTTGTTAATTGCAGGTTTCGGTTTTTCTACCAATGAAATTATAGCTCAAGACAATGTGATAGATGAGGTTATTTGGATTGTTGGTGAAGAGGCTGTACTTCGTAGCGAAGTGGAGGAGGAGCGTCTGCGTGCGCAATATGAGGGACAACCTATTGCGGGTGATCCTTATTGCGTCATTCCAGAGCAGTTGGCTATCCAAAAGCTGTTTTTGCATCAAGCTGAATTGGACTCTATTGAGGTGAATGAATCTTCTGTTAGTAGCCAGGTGGATATGCGAATGAATTATTACATTTCCCAGATTGGTAGTAAGGAGAAGATGGAGGAGTATTTTCGCAAGACCAGTAGCGAAATACGTGAAGAGATGATGACCATGGTGCGCAATCAGATGATTATTCAGCAGATGCAAGCCAAACTTACAGAGAATATCAATCCGACTCCAGCAGAGATTCGTCGATATTACAATACTCTTCCTTCTGACTCTATTCCTATGGTTCCAGCTCAGGTGGAAGTTCAGATCTTAAGCATAGAACCTTCTGTTCCATTGGAGGAGACAGAGCGTATTAAGACTCGTTTGCGTGAGTTTACAGAACGTGTGCACAGCGGTAGTGCGGATTTTAGTATGTTAGCGCGTTTGTATTCTGAGGATGTGGAGTCTGCTAAGCGTGGTGGAGAATTAGGTTTTGTAGGTAAGGGTCAATTGGTGAGTGAATTTGCCAATGTGGCATTTAACTTGACTGATCCTAAACGTGTTTCTCGTATTGTCCAGACGGAGTATGGATATCACATTATCCAGTTGATAGAAAAGAAAGGTGATCGTATAAATTGTCGCCACATATTGCTAAAACCTCGTGTTTCTGTAGATGATAAAGTGCGTGCAGTAGAGCGTTTGGATTCTATCCGTGGTCTAGTGGTGGATAGCGGAATGCCGTTTGAGTTGGCTGTTGCACAGTTCTCAGAGGACAAAAATACGATGATGAGCGGCGGTACGATGACCAACATGAATACCGGTGCAAGTAAGTTTGAGTACCAAGATTTGCCAGCAGAGATTGCTAAGCAAATTTATGTGCTCAAAGAGGGCGAGGTAAGTCAACCATTTGCTATGGTAGATAGAACTAAGAATAAGGAGATTTGTGCGATAGTGCGTCTCAAGAGCAAACGCGATGCACATAAGGCGAATTTGGTGGATGATTTTCAGGTGATTCGCGATATGTATGAGCAGAAGTTGAGTGGTGAGTTGATAGACCAGTGGATTCGCGGTAAACAACAGGAGATTTATGTTTCTATCGATCCAGCATGGCGTGGATGTGATTTTCAATACCCAGGTTGGGTGCATGAGTAAAGACTAAGGGGTTGAGGTTATTAGTTAACATAGTAGTATTGTTGTTTTTCTGTTTGTGTGGATATGCCGAACAGAAGAAGCAATCATTGGTTTATTTAGAGCACTCTGAGACCTTATCTTTTGATGAAAAACGTCTGCCCGATGTACAGATTTTGGTGGGTAATGTGTGTTTTCGTCACGATTCGGCATTGATGTATTGTGACTCGGCGTACTTTTTCGAGAAGGATAATTCCTTGCATGCTTTTGGTCACGTACATTTGATTCAAGGAGACAGCCTTGAGGGTTGGGGTGATGTGTTGTATTATTATGGCGATACCAAGTTGGCTAAGTTTCGTCGCAATGTTCGCCTCTTGCATGATGGTGCTACTTTGACTACTGACTACCTTAATTATGATCGTGCAAAGGATATAGCGTATTATTTTGAGGGCGGTATGATAGAAGATAGTATCAATACGCTCACTTCTTTACGTGGACAATATACGCCTTATAATGACCAAGCTGTATTTAGTGGCGAAGTGCGATTAGTACATCCTAATTTTATTTTGACATCAGACACCTTATGCTACAATACTGCTACTCATCAAGCGGATTTGGTGAGTCCAACGCGCGTGGTTTATGAAGAAGAAACGACTATTCTTTCTTCCAAAGGATGGTATAATACCGAGACTGAATACTCAATGTTGCTCAATCGTTCTCTGATTATCCATTCTGATGGTATGACATTGACAGGTGATACGATTTATTACGATAAGTTAGCGGGGTATGGTCGTGTCAGAGGAAATATGCAGAGCGTAGATTCATCTAATCATGTAACACTTTATGGTCATCGTGGTGAGATGTGGGAAAATACAGATAGTGGATATGCTACAGATAGTGCTCTGCTGGTAGATTGGTCCGATTCCACGATGTACACTTATGTTCATGCTGATACACTCTTTACTCGGCAGTTGCCCCACCGTATATCGGTTCTAGTGCCTCAAGATAGTATTTGGGTTGATTCAACTTGGATATATCCTGCTCCCGATACGCAATGGGTTGATACCTCTTATATGCAAGTACGCGCATTCTACAATGTTCGCCTTTATAGGGAAGATATACAGGTAGTTTGTGATTCGATGCATTATAATGGTAAGGATTCCATGGCGTTATTGGTTGGTGATCCTGTGTGTTGGAATGAGGATAATCAAGTTTCTGCGGATACGATTACAATCCATTTTAAGAATAATGAGTTGGATCATCTTCATGGCTGGGGTAATGCTATTATGAGCAAGCAAGAGGGTGATAGTGAGTTTGACCAAATGGCGGGTAAGGAAATGTATGCGTATGTCCGCGATGGAGATATCTATTTAGTGGACGTTCAGGGCAATGCCGAAACGGTATTTTATCCCCGCGAAGAGGATGGCTCCTATCTTGGAGTGAATAAAACACAGAGTAGTTTTATCCAAGTTTATCTCAAGGATCGAGTGGTCGATTATATGATATTTACCACAGCGACTACGGGGGTGATGTCTCCTATGAGTCAGGCTACTGAAGATGACAAGTTCTTGGTCACTTTCTTTTGGGCGGTGCAAGAACGCCCTCGCCGTCCGGGTGATGTATTCCTCCGTCCAGAACGTACACCAAGACCTGATGCACAAGCCGTGTCGGCTGCTTCAGCAGAAGAGGAGGAAGAAGATGGTGAGTATACTAATTCATCATCAAGAAAACGAAATAGAAAATAATTATATCTTATGAAACGATTAACATTGATACTTTTTATTTGCGCAGCTACTACCATGGCTAGTGCGCAAGACTACTTTGGTGTCCAATTGGGATTTGCTCAACCTATTGCACGACTAAATACACCAACTACTAAAACTAGTCTTTTTCCCACCTCATATAATGGATTTAAGGTGGGTCTCGTGTATGATGCAACGATAATCAAAGGTTTTGGTGTGAGTATGGGGTTAAATTACACTTTTGGTAATCATACTTCTGCGTGGAAACAAGTTGGGACGTTCCCCTATCCTCAAGAACGTACCACGGGGCAGTATCATCAGTTGGAAATCCCGATTGATTGGCAATACAAGTTTGAGATAGCTAAGCGTACTTGGATCATCCTTTATACAGGTCCTACTTTGCAATGTGGTTTGGATTTAACAAGTAAATTGTATAAGACCAAGAATGGCAAGGAGATAATCTTAGAAAAGGATAATTCCTTCTACTCAGAAGATATGAAGGACAAAGAACTCAAGCGTATCAATGTCACATGGGGATTGGGTGCTGGTTTTCAATATGACCGATATTTCTTGCGTGGCGGATATGATTTTGGCTTGATTAATCCATATAAGGCTAGTCAATTTGATTATACGGATACCAATGGAGGTCGCCCTCGAACCCGTGGTCGTTTTGACCAATGGCAGATCAAAGTGGGTATCTATCTTTGGCAATCTAAATAACTCTAAACATTAAACACTAAACTCTAAACTATTACACAATGATTCCAAGGGAAACGGTAAGCCGCATTTTTGAAGCGGCAAAAATAGAAGAAGTTGTAGGCCGCTATGTTACTCTCAAACGTAGGGGCGCTAACCTGATTGGACTCTGTCCGTTCCATAACGAAAAGACAGGCTCGTTCAATGTCTCCCCATCCAAGGGTATATTCAAATGCTTTGGTTGTAGCAAGGCAGGTAATGCCATCGGTTTTATTATGGAGATTGAACAGTGCTCCTATGTGGAGGCACTCAAAACTGTCGCTTCAATGTATAATATACAGGTCGAGGAGCGACAACTCTCCGATGAAGATAAGCAAAAACAAGACGATCGCGAATCGATGTTGTTGGTCAATGATTTTGCCAATAAATGGTTCCAAGAGCAACTTACCCAGACCCCTGAAGGTTCAGCGATAGCCCTGTCTTACTTGCGTCAACGAGGATTGAGAGATGATATCATCAAATTATTTCAAATAGGTTATGCCCCAGAAAAAACTAAATTCTGGGAAGTAGCAAAAAAAGCAGGATATAACGAGAAATATCTACTCAACGATGCGGCTAATCCTCCATACGTAGGTACTGGTATTTGTGCCAAGAGTCAAGACGGAAGACTGTATGACCGCTTCCGTGGGCGTGTGATTTTCCCATTTATTTCAGTCAGTGGTAAGATTGTCGGTTTTGCGGGACGTATCTTGGTTCAAAATGACAAGGCGGGTAAGTATGTCAATTCGCCCACTTCTCTTATCTACGAGAAGCACAACGAACTCTTTGGTCTTTACCAAGCTAAGCAAGAGATTTCTCGCAATGATGCTTGCTACCTTGTGGAAGGACAAATGGATGTGATTCAACTGGTACAGTCGGGCATCAAGAATGTCGTGGCATCTGGTGGTACTGCGCTTACCTATCAACAGATACGTCTCATCCATCGTTTTACGGAGAATATCAATCTCCTTTATGATGGCGATAAAGCGGGTATCAAAGCTGCCATGCGCGGAATAGATATGATGTTGGAGGAAGGACTCAATGTCCGCATTATTCTCCTTCCAGATGGTGAGGATCCAGATAGCTTTGCACGCAAGACTAATGCTGCGGATCTACAAGAGTTCTTGCTCAATAACCAACAAGATTTCATTCGATTCAAAACCAAACTCCTCAGCGAAGAGGCTAATAATGACCCAACTAAACGTTCGGAGATGATTACTACCATAGCCCAATCAATCGCTATGATTCCAGACATCATCAAGCGTCAAGTCTATGTCAAAGAGACGGCTGTTCTCTTGGCTTTTCCAGAGGATATTTTAGCCAAGAAGGTGCGCGAACTCAGAGCCAAACATATGGAGGATGTCAAGCGCAAAGCCAATCCTTCTGCTCCAATAGGAACAGAGAACCAACCTGATATTACTCCATCTACAACCCCGATCCAAACTCCTCCTCAACTGGTTAATATACCACAAGTTTTGACGCCTAGAGAAAAAAATATTCTCAATCTATTGCAGGTGATTGTGCGCTATGGCGAGCATATCATTTATCAGTTTGAGGACGGCCGTACACTTTCGGTGGGTGAGTATATCATCAACGAATTGCGTGCCGATAATATGGAGTTTGATAATCCTCTGCACAAGCAGATTATAGATGAGTTTAGCAATAACTATAGCGATGAGTTTATTGCAGCCACCTTCTATCAGTATCATCCAGATCCTGCTATCAATCAATTCGCAGCGGAGATGATTGCTGACAAGTATCAGTTGAGTCGTATCTATAACAAACAAACAGTCTCCGAAAATGTGGTACAAGAAGTGGAAAGGGATGAGAGAGAAGATTTGCCCGATGTTGTACAGCGCTTATTGCTAGAACTGAAGTACACTATTGTTACCGAACGTTTAGATGCACTTCATACGCTGTTGGAGAAAGCAAGCGATGATTGGCAGATGCAGCTCACTCTCTTGGAACAAAAACAACTCCTTGAGCAGATCCGTGCCCAGCTCTGCAAGGCACTCGGAAACCGTGTCATTGTATAACCGCTAAACCGATATTACCGATGTTATTCTCATCCATCATATATGGTCCTATCCGCTCTCGAAGATTAGGTGTTTCGTTGGGCGTCAATCTTATGCCCACAGATGCCAAACTCTGTACTTTTGATTGTGTGTATTGCGAATGTGGGTGGAATCAACCAGTTTCTCATCCGCAACTACCGACCCGCGAACAAGTTCGTGAGTCCCTTGCCTCTACACTTTACACTTTACACTCTGCGCCAGATGTAATCACCTTCAGCGGTAATGGCGAACCAACACTGCATCCTGAGTTTTTAGGTATCATTCAAGACACTTGTGCGTTGCGTAACCAGTATTGTCCAGACGCAAAGATCTCGGTACTCAGCAATTCTACCCAACTCTTTCGAGAGGATGTGGTAGAGGCTTTGCGCCTATGTGACAACCGAATACTCAAGCTAGATTCTGCTATCACATCTACAATGCGCTTGATAGACAAACCAGTCAATCCTTCTCTCACTGTGGAGCAGATTATTGAGCGTCTATCGGTGTTTAATGGCGATTTTACGCTTCAAACATGTTTCTTGACAGGAGAGTATGAAGGACGAATCATGGATAATACCACTCCCGAAGAATTGGCTGCATGGTATCGTGCGGTTGATTATCTGCGTCCAAAGCAAGTGATGATCTACGTTATTGACCGTGCAACTCCACTTAAGACCCTTAATAAGATTTCGCTCTCTAAGATGAACGAAATAGCGGTACCGCTACGAGAAAAGGGTATAGATGTCATAGTTTCAGCATGAAAATCCTTATAGCACCACTCAATTGGGGACTTGGGCATGCTACCCGATGTATTCCACTTGTTCGCCAGTATCTGGAGCAGGGCGATGAGGTGGTGTTGGGCGGTGATGGAGAGAGTCTCTTGTTACTACAGCGCCATTTTCCTCAATTACGTGTAATTCAACTTCCTTCGCTGGAGTTGCGTTATACCGCTAATGACCAACAACGTGGCTTTTATCTTCGTGCTATACCGGCTCTGCTGCGTTTCACGATAGCTGACCACTACTATTTGCGCCAACAACTGGCCATTGAGCATTTTGATTTAATTATCTCGGATAATCGTTTTGGTCTCTTCACTCGTCAAACGCGTTGTGTCTATATCACTCACCAGGTCTATATGCGCTTACCTCGTCGTTTATGCATTTTTCAACCACTCGCGCGCGCGTTACACGCGTGCGTGTTCAAAAGGTATCACGAAGTTTGGGTGCCTGATTATGCGAGTATGGAGAATAGCCTTGCTGGCGAGTTATGTCATGGAGGTGGCTTTGACTCATACGTCAAGTATATTGGTCCACTATCACGCTTTGCTTCCTCCGAAGGAACTCCGAAGGAACTCCGAAGGAAGAATGAAGGAAATCCAATGCATTATCGAACCTTTATGGCGGAGAACTCCGAATATTCAGTGGTGGCAATCCTATCGGGTTTGGAACCACAAAGAAGCATTTTTGAGCAGGCAATCCTTGAACGCTATGCGAACACGCCAGATAAGGTGCTGATTGTGCGGGGAAAAGTGGCGGAGGCGCAAACGATTGTCTCTCGAAATAATATCACAATGGTTGCTTCGCTCAGCGACCAAGCGTTGTTAGAGGCTATGGAGCAAGCCTCTACGATTATTGCGCGTAGTGGATATTCTACGATTATGGATTTGGCTGTTTTGGGTTTATTGTACAAAGCAGAATTACATCCTACTCCTGGTCAGAGCGAGCAAGAATACCTCGCCTCTCTACACTCTACACCCTACACCTAGCATAATTGGCATATTCGGTTGCTCATGTCCCACAGGCGCCTCTATGACTGGATAGTTATACCCGCTGACTGCTTGTCGTATTGTCTCTTTAATACGGCACCCCATGCGTTCATCGTCCTTACAATCCGTAAAATGTCCTATGATTACTCCGCTAATGCGTCCTAGTACACCGCTCAGACGCAGATTGTTCATCATGCGATCGATATGGTAGTGTGATTCGGCTATGTCTTCTAGGAGTAGGATAGGTGCTGAGTCCATATTGTCGATGATATGATTGAGATCCCATGGTGTACCTTGCAAACCATAAAGGACACTGAGGTTTCCGCCAATCACTTTTTGCTCTTCGCTCCACATTTTTTTTGTATGTCCCTCTAGTGCTTCCCGCATGGCTAAAAGGGTAGGATCGTTATCTGCGAGTTCGCTCAAATCTTTGCACATAGACATATGCAAGCTTGGCACTCCATGTAGCGCCATTAGGCTATGCAAGGCAGTAATGTCTGAGTAACCCACCACCAATGGCCACTCTATTTTTGGACGGGTAGGGAGTTCTATTTGATCTAGAATTTGTTGTAATCCATATCCGCCGCGACTGCACAGGATAATGTCAATACTAGGGTCTGCCAAAGCCTCGTTGATATCGCTTAGGCGTTGCGCTGTGGTTCCTGCAAAACGACCGTATTGTTGCATGGCATTCTTGCCAATAGACACACGATAGCCCCAAGACTCCAGACGAGCCTGGGCTTGACTAATCAATTCAGGAGCTATCACTCCGGATGGTGATATGATACGAATATGCTTCATCAGGTGCAAAATTACAATTTTTTTTTCATATGTCAAAAAAAAGTTGTATCTTTGCAGCAAATTATGCAAAAAATCTATTCAATCATACTATTTTTAGCTTGTGCTCTGCTCTCAGTGGCACAGACACATGCTAGTGCGGATAAACTTTTTCAGGCTGGGGATTATACCACCGCACAGGAGCAATATGGCAAACTCCTCAAGAGTTATCCTCGTGAAGCATTATATCTATATCGCTACGCACGCTGTGCACAAGAGTTAGGTGATTTGGCTACTGCAATACAGTATTTTGACAAGGCAGGCGACCGCTATATGCTCAAGTACTTCTATTTGGGAGAGATTTATCTGCAACAATGGCATGCCGATGCGGCTATCGAGGCGTATAATAAATATCTCTCTTCCTTGACCGAACCTAATGAGCGCGAACCTTATATCGCACAGCAGATGGCTCATGCGGAGAAAATTCAGCGTTATTTACGTCGTGTAGAACGAGTAGCGGTTATTGATTCAGTATTAGTACCTCTCCATCAGATGTTGCTGCAATGCTCACTTTCTCCAGAGGCAGGACGCTTGCAGTATGATTCCTTGGGTGGAATAGAGTTTACCAATCAGCGTGGTGACCATCGTCTTTGGTCTCAACTCGTTGATTCTAACCAACTTTTGCTCTCCTCTCATCGATTGCTCGATACATGGACCACTTCAGACACATTGCCTGCAACTATCAATTTTACCACATCCCAAATATCTCCATACCTCCTCAATGATGGAGTGACACTCTATTTTGCAGCCCAAGATTCCAATGGTTTAGGTGGGTGGGACATCTACATATCCCGTTATAATACGGCCACAGAACTCTATACCGCGCCAGAAAATTTAGGCTTTCCGTATAACTCTCCTGCAAATGAATATATGTATATAGTGGATGAAAATCAGGGAGTTGCTTACTTGGCTACGGATCGTTTTGCCCCACAAGGTTATGTGCATATTTATTCCTTGGCTATTCCAGAACAAAAACAATATTGCCGTGGAATGACCTCTGATAGTCTTGCAGCTTATGCACAGTTGCGCGCATTTTATAAGACCGAACGTTCAGACAATGTACCTTCTAAACTTTCTGAACCTTCTAACCCCTCTGACCCCTCTAAACTACACGATGCTATTTCCTTCGTAATCAATGACTCTGTGATCTACACTTCGGTCGATGCCTTCCTTTCCCAAGAGGCTAAACAACTCTTTATGGAGTGGGAACAACTTCAAGAACGATTGACCAAAGAGCAAAATCAACTAGAGCAGTTGCGTATGCAGTATATGCAGGCAGAGGAGACTTTGCAGGCAGAACTTGCTCCGCAAATTCTTCAGTTAGAGAGCGATATAGTGCGATTGCAAGAGCGCTGCTGGGCACTCCCTAGAGAGATCCGCCAGAGGGAAAGTTCAAAACTTTAAAACAAAAAATTTGCGTATGTGCAAATTTTGTTGTACCTTTGCGAAAAATTGTAAATATTGTATCACTTAAATACTAATTTAAACCAATTATGTCAAAAGTAACCGTAGTAGGCGCAGGTAACGTAGGTGCTACATGCGCAAATGTGTTGGCAGTTAAGAAAGTTGCCAGCGAAGTTGTCCTTATCGACATCAAAGAAGGCGTTGCAGAAGGCAAAGCCATGGATATCATGCAAACCGCTCAATTGTTGGGCTTTGACACTGTAGTGAAAGGTGTTACCAACGATTATAGCCAAACAGCTGGCTCTGATGTAGTTGTTATCACATCTGGTCTTCCACGTAAACCAGGTATGACTCGTGAGGAGCTTATTGGTGTAAATGCTAAAATCGTTAAGAGTGTTGCTGATCAAATCTTGGCGTACTCTCCTAACGCTATTCTTGTAGTTGTATCTAACCCTATGGATACTATGGCATACCTCACATACAAGGCACTTGGTCTGCCACGCAACCGTGTCATTGGTATGGGTGGTGCTTTGGATAGCAGCCGTTTCAAATATTTCTTGAGCCAAAAGTTGGGTTGCAATGCTAACGAGGTAGAGGGCTTCGTTATCGGTGGTCACGGTGATACTACTATGATCCCTATGACTCGTTTTGCTACTTACAAAGGTATGCCTGTTAGCGAGATGATTAGCGCAGAAGAACTCGAGCAAGTAGCTAAAGACACTATGGTAGGTGGTGCTACTCTTACTGGTCTTCTTGGTACTAGTGCATGGATGGCTCCAGGTGCAGCAGCTGCTGCGGTAGCAGATAGCGTAATCAACGACCAAAAGAAGATGATTCCATGTTCAGCTTATCTTGAGGGTGAGTATGGTTATAACGACATCACTATTGGTGTTCCATGTATCATTGGTAAGAACGGTATTGAGAAGATCGTTGAGTTGCCATTGAACGAGGCAGAGAAGGCACTTTTCGCTGCAAGCGAGGAGGCTGTCGCTAAAACTACTGCTGTCTTGAAAGAGATAGGTGTTCTCTAATCCCAGAACTTTTGAAACAGCTCGCATTGCGAGCGTAAAACTTTTTAACTTACAACAAGGGCATGCTTGAATGAGCATGCCCTTGTTATTGTTACGCCCTTATTTCTAGTTACTTTTTACGGAGGGATTACGGAGGGATAACGGAGAACGTGAGTTTTGCTTCTCAGTCTATTCCCTGTCTTTTACGGGTTCATGACGGGTTCATGACGGGTTCATAACGATAGAGTTCCATATCTCGTTCAATGGGTAACCATTGTTTTTAGATAAACCCAAAGCGTTGAAGTTCCATCTCAAGGTTAGGGGTCAAAATATTCTTGCCCATCGCTTCGCGAAGTTCAGCTTTGCTCCAAAACCTGCCATCCATTACTTCGCCATCGTTCCAGAAAAATGGACCTGCATAAGTGGTGCGAAAGACATGCACCATCTCACTCTCGCGATCGCTATCATAACGATAAGTTTCCACATGTTCAGGCACATAATCCGTGATGCCGATCTCCTCTTTTACCTCACGAGCAAGTGCCTGCTCAATGCTCTCACCCCAACTGACATGTCCACCTACTGCTGTGTCCCAATAGCCGGGTAGCAGCCCCTTGTGCATAGCACGGCGCTGGAGATAAAGTTCACCCGAAGGCGAGAATACATGTAAGTGAACAACAGGATGTAACAAATGACTGCCATCGTGACAATGCGCACGACTGGCTTGACCAATAACCTGACCATCAGGACTAACGATAGGAAAAATCTCAGACATATGATGTACAAAAGGAAATAATCTATTCTACGTGCAAATCGCGGGCATGGGATATTTCTGTGGAAATTTCGCCGGTCCAACCACATTGTTGGAAGACACCCGTATAGACGCGCACGAAGTCCACACAGGGCAAATGGATAGGCTTGCCATCGTCTGTAACTGCCCAATCAATATCAAACGAACAGCGAGCAATGCTATCGTTAGGGTGGCAGTCGGCATAACCATACTCAAAGGGTTGTTGTATCCAATATGCGCCTTTTCCATTCGGGTCATAAGCATTATTCGGCAAACGAGAACCCACAAAAGTGAGCGCGGAATCTGCAAGCCACTGAGGGAAATACTCCTGTGTATGGAAGGTGTTTTTATGGAGATAACCTGCTTGATTTTGGTTGTCCCTCCAACGAATATAGGTGGAGTCTATGAGTGAATTACGAATGTCAGGTTGTGGCATATGGTCACCTGGTGTACGGTAGTAGGTGAGGGAATAATGGTGTAGAGTGTTTGGGTTAGCGTACTCACTACCAGCAAGTTGATAAAATGGATCATCAGGCAAACCATTTTGATTCATATCAATACTGACCATCACGATGCCAGGTTCGCTACTACCGCCTTTGCTGGTAGTAGAGGCATAGAACGAGTTGCCTTCAATGAGGAAGTCAGCCTGCTTCGGAGAGTTGACTACGGAATGGTCAAAAGCGAAAGTGACATAACCACCCCATGCGCCAAGGGAGATAAGGCTGCGGTTAGTGCCTGCAATGGACTCTTCGACTTTTTGCAGTATGGTTGCATAGGTGTCCCCCTCCTCATACTGTGGCATGGTATTAACAAACTGACCAGGGGCAGGATTATACTCCAATACGTTAGAAATATATGGGGAATACGCCACTTGTTCCTCCCAAACCACTACCTTGAATTGGTGAGTGACAGGGTTTTGTTGGTCGATGATGTTCAGTCGGAGGAAGTATATGCCAGTGTCCATTGGGCAGAAGATAAGATCTCTTTCTGTAGAAAGTAATCTTTCGCCTTCTCGCCTCATCGCCTTAGCGGGGTCCCCGAAAACGCTTGCGTTTTGGGGTGCTCTTTCGCCTTTCGCCTCACATATCCACCACTCATACGCTTCGCCCTCATACTCAGGATGGAGGATAAGGGTGCGCATGCGTTCAACGGCATAGGTGTCGTCTATACCGAGATTGACCATAGGTATTTCGGGTTGCTCGCAACTAACGATAGACAAAGCACATATGAGCAGGGATATCACCCGTGCGCACACTCCATTTGCGTTTGCCTTCGCGTGAGTAGCAATGTAGCTGACCACTTGAAACATAGTTTTTTGCATCTGTAATATATATATCGCCGTTATAAGGATTGACTTGTATGCCGTATGGAATCTTGATGTTTTTCTCGGTTCCATCGGTAATAAAAGATTGGATATTGGATATTGGATATGGGTTATTTGGGATTTGGGATTGGATATTGAAGACTCCGTAGGTGGTTTGGTTGGACATTGTTTCATCGCTCCAATGCGCGCTGTAGAAGTACATGGAGTCGCCGACAATCACCATTTCGGATGGTGATATATGGTGTAGAGTGTAAGGTGTAGGGTGTAAAGGCTGGAAGCACACCAGTTGTGGTTGGACGTCTTTGTGGTCGCCGCGAGAGGTGATCCATAGGCGGTTGTATTGGTCTTTGCGTACACGATGAGGATTAACACACACAGGTATCTTCTTTATTTGGCGGAAGTCCGTTAAATCCACTATTGAAATTGTAGAATCATATTCGGGTGCGCGGTAGCCGCCAGAGTTGGCGACGTAGAGGTGATTGCCAATAATCTCGAATTCTTCGGGTTGATAACCTACTGTCACTTTGCGAGTTACACGAAGTGTAGCAGTGTCCACCTCAAAGATAGCACCTAATTGGGCATTGGGGTCAATGCTCACGGGACCGACATAGGAACTGATATACGCCTTATCCCCGTGAAAACGAATGTAACGGCAATTAGGGATATCTATCTGCCCAATGCGACGGCAAGTGTGCAGGTCCATTACTTCGACTTTGTGCGAGCAGTTGATGACGGCATAGAGGCGATTGCCATACACTTGGATATCGTTGCCTACATCGCCTAACTCCTTGATGACATTTGGATTGCGTTCGCCATAGATGTTACGAATATAATAACCATTGCAGAAATCTACATAGTCAATACTTGCTTTGTTGCTACCCATATTACCCTCGTTGAGTAGGTACATGCCAATGGGTTCATTCTGCGCAAAACTGCTCAATTCTCTCGATTCCATCGGCAAGACCTCATACTCCGCAGGGAATATAATTTCATCTCCACGGCAGCTTATAAAGCCAATCGCCATTAACCAATAGCCAATCGCCCAGATCAATATGTAATACTTATTGTACATTTGTAGTTGCGTTTGGGCATGGGGTAGTTGAAGATAACATCGTAGTCCTGCGACAGCAAGTTATTGATGTCTAGTGCGAGGCGCAAAGTTATAGGATATTGGACGGCATTCTGCCTATTGGACACCGCTTTGCGGCTATGGGATATAGGTTTGATGTTCCATTCTCCAAATACGCTCAGATCGTGAGTGTACCAAGGTTGGGTGTAGTTGTAAATGATGTTCTCCTGTTGGTTGTAGCGTTCGCCGACATAGATGAAACTATAGTTTAAGCCATACTGTTGCCAGTCGTTTTGCCAGCCAAACATACCGACTGCACTACCCGAGTGCCAAGGGATATAGGGTATCTGATCACCATAGTAGGAATCGTTAGGGTCGGTGACATCAATCGCCGTTTGGTAGGTATATTGCGCTTTGGCGGTGAGGTAGAAGTTCTTGGGTAATACGAAATGCAGTTGCGCATTCACGTCTAAACCGTTGATTTTGACCAATCCGAGGTTGAGCATGGTCCAGCGGAACTGCTGGCCTTTTGGATAGGCGATGATCTTGTCGGAAATGCGGTTGTAGTAGTAATCGGCATTGAGGCGGAACTCCGAGCCTTTTTGCTCTGCGATGCGGAAAGGTTGTGTGAAACTCAAACCGACATTATGCTGCTTCGCTAACTCGGGTTTGAGGTAAGCGTTTCCCATGTCGGTGTAGTAAAGGTCGTTGAAGGTCGGGTAACGGTAACTCTGTTTGTAGAAGGCATTGAGGCGAAGGTCAACGAGCTGAGTAGGGCGGTAGGAGAGGAACAAAGCTGGAGTCAGCTTTGTGTTCAGCGCCTGCTTGGCAGGCTGTTCAGTATTGTTCAGGGCTTCGCATTCAGAGTTGTTTGATTGTGAAGCATCTCGAACAAATGTCCCTAACACGCTGGCTTGGAGGCGTAGGTAGTTTTTGATATTGATGGCGGTGGCAGCGCTGAGCCAGTGGGTGAAGCGATGGGCGTCAGCATACATGCTGAGGGCATTGTATTGCAGGTCATAGGCTGCGCTTATGTCCCACCAATCAAAGATGCGCACTTTGTGCGCCATGGTGAAGTATGCCTCTTGCTGGAGGTATTGGTTCTCCACATGGATGAGTTTGTCATCGTTATTGATATAGCGGGTATAATCGTTGGCGTATTTGGCATTTACGCGTACCGACCAACGGTTGAAGAGTTCGTCTTGCCACGAGGCCTGTACAAAAGAGTTGCGGTCCCAAAGGCGTTCGCCATTGCGCCAGACATTGTTGACGATGGCGCCTGGTACGCCGCGCTCGGAGTTATAGTGATAGAGTTGGAGTTTCCAGAAGCCTGTGTTGCTATAATAGTGATTCATAGCCGCTTCTACGCGGATGGCGTTGATGTCACCGTTCTGGCGGATGGCTGTGGTGTCGTATGCCACTTCGCCCGAAGGCGTCACACGACGGTAGCGGAAGGGGTACTTGCCATTGGAAGAGATGAGTTCGGCGTTCATGGTCAGCGACATCGTTTCGCTGAGTTTGACATCGAGCAAAAGGCTAGGGTCAATGAGGGCGAAACTACCTGCACGCATTTGTGCTTTGACATTCACGTTTTTGCCTTCGGCGAAACGTGGACGGCGAGTGGTGAGGTAGATACTACCTGCGGCACCAAACTCACGGGCAGATTGCCAGATGTCGGATTTCTGACCGTTGTAGAGTTGGATTTCTTCGATGTTTTCGAGAGAGTACTTGCCGAGGTCGATTTGTCCGTTTTGTGCGTTGCCGAGCTGAATACCATTGTAATATACGCCCATGTGGTTGGTGCCCATGCTGCGGATATTGACGGTTTTGATACCGCCCACACCACCATAGTCTTTGATCTGTATGCCAGAGAAATAGCGGATAGCATCGGCTACAGAGAGGGCATTCATCTTCTTGAGTTGTACGCCCGAAAGTGTTTGAGGGATAATGATATCCTTCTCTTTGATGCGAGCAGTAATGGTGTATTCCTCTAGGTCGATATAACGGGCGATGAGGCTATCAGGCGATAAGGCTAAAAGAGAATCGGCGGCATTGTTTTGAGAGAATGCTGCCACACACGTGAGTGTGAAAAATAATATGGATACTAATCTACGCATGTTGTTTGACTCTATACCACGAGAGTGTTCAACTTGCCACTTCGGGCAGTTCTAAAAGTTTCAAGGTTCTAAAAGTTCTAAAGGTGAATTTCTCATAGAACAGCGGCATTGCCGCGATTAGAACATTAAACTTCTTTAACTGCCAACTCTGTTGGCGACATACAGCAGGTCTTCTGACTTATTGCTCGTTTGTTCAGCCTTCCCGCCTGATAGGCAGTGACTTAGATTCGGAACAAACGATATTGCAAATCACAGCAGCGGGTCTGTGCCAGAATCTCACTGGCTTCCCTAAAACTGAATGCGGGTGCAAAGGTACGACAAAAAATGCACATACGCAAGTAATGCGAGTATTTTTTTTACAAGAAAATAAGAGCGGTAAACTAACAAGCGTGATGCATTGATGCAACGATGCGACATTTATTAAAAACTCACACACGCGCACGCGTGAATTTTACAAAAACAATGGTACAGATGCATAATGCATCACTAATTGAAAAATTAGTAATGTTCTTTTTGCTGGATTGGATTTGAGTAGGGTGTAAAGTGTAAGGTGTAAAGTGTAAAGGCGGGTGATGGGTTATGCTTTGAAATATTTAGCGTAGTTGTCTAAAAATAGTTGCACGGCTTCAGCGAGAGGACCATAATACTCGCCGCCTGCGGCATTGGCATGACCTCCGCCGTTGAAAACCTCACTAGCAAACACATTCACAGGGCGGTCGCCTTGGCTGCGGAAAGAGAGTTTGATTTTGGTCTTAATACCGCCATTTTTCTCCATTTCATCGGGAGTTGCTTTGTCTTCGCGCATAAAAACAGAGTAGTGGATATCCTTGCTCTGGAGAGGCATATTGACGATACCTTCTGCATCACCTTTTTGGAAATTGAAGCGGTAGAGTTCTTTGCGATTGAGATAGATAAGCGCCGCGTGATGCTTTGGAAATACGCGCATCTTTTGGTAGAGGCAGTAGCCAACTAACTTCATACGATCCACCGAATATTGGTTGAAAACGGCATTGTAGATAGCATCTTTGTCCACGCCAGCCTCAATGAGGGAGGCAATCATAGGGTATATTTGTGGGCGATTGGAATTGTAGGAGAAGTTGCCCGTGTCGGTCATGAGCCCTGTGTAGAGGCATTGGGCGATAGGAGTTGAGAGTTGAGAGTTAAGAGTTGAGAGCACTTCGTATACTAATTCACAAGTAGATGAAGCTTCGGGTACAGATACGATGAAATCGGCGAAATCAGAGGGGTGAAGGTGGTGGTCGATCATTACCTTTGGGCAAGTGAGCGAAAGCATCTTGTCGCCAAGGGCACCAATGCGACTAGGTGCGTTGAAATCGGTACAAATTACCAAATCTGCTGCCTCGAGATAGGTGTCTGCTTGTGCTTTTTGGCTGTCATATAGTAAGACGGAATCCGCACCTGGCATCCATGCAAGAAATTCAGGGAAAGCATTGGGTACAATCACTTGTGCTTCTTTGCCTAATGACTTGATATAATGATACATAGCCAGAGAGCTACCCATGGCATCGCCATCAGGAGATTGGTGCGTGAGTAGCACAACGTGTTGTGCAGGTTGGATAAAAGTATGGATATTCGTCATATGTAGTAATTTGTTAAAATCGTGCAAAATTACAACTTTTTTTGCGTATTTCAAAATTTTTTAGTAACTTTGCGCGCTATTTTCAGTAAATAGTCGAAAAATGATAGTATTAACAAAATTATAAGTCAAAAAATGAAGAAATTTTTGTTTAGTGCACTAGTATTGTGCGCAAGCATGTGCAGTTTTGCGCAAGAAGATCAGGTATTGATGACGATTGCAGGTAAGCCAATTATGGTATCTGAGTTTATGTACATCTACGAGAAGAACAATCAAGAGTCTAGTGTGGAGAAGAAAACCATGCAAGAGTATCTGGATTTGTTTGTGAATTTCAAGCTCAAAGTGGCTGAGGCTGAGGTACAAGGTGTGGATACGACAGCTGCATTTAAGAAGGAGTTGGCGGGTTATCGTGCTCAGGCTACTCCTAAATATATGAAGGATAATGCGGCTATCGATAGTTTGGTGGTGTTGAGTTACGATCGTATCGCTAAGCCTCGTCGTGCTGCGCATATTGTGGTACAATGTCCTCAAGATGCTGATTCTGCGGCTGTTGCGGCGGCGTTGCAACGTATTAATGAGGCTCGTGTTCGTGTAACAGAAGGTCTTCCAAAGCAGGTAAAGAAAGGTCGTAAGACGATTACCGTGCAAGAGGTAGAGGATTTTGGCGATGTGTCTGCAGAGGTGTCAGAGGAGCCAGCAGCTAAAAAGAATCGTGGTGAATTGGGTTGGATTCAACCATTCCGTTATGTATATGTATTTGAGGATGCGGTATATAACACTCCTGTGGGAGGTGTGACAGAGGTATTCCGTTCGCCTTATGGATTCCATATTGCTAAAGTGCAAGAGGAGGGTGAGTATGAGGAAGTACAAGCAGCTCATATCATGAAGATGACTCCTGCGGGTAATGCGGAAAAACAGATAGAAGCTTTGCTTGTGATGGATAGTATCTATCAACTTGCTATTCAAGAGGATGCTGACTTTGCTGCTCTAGCACGCGCTAACTCTGAGGATAAAGGCTCGGCTGTTCGTGGTGGCGATTTGGGTTGGTTTGGTCGTGGTGCAATGGTTCGTCCATTTGAGGAGACCGCTTTTGGTATGGAAGTTGGTCAAGTGAGTAAGCCATTCCCATCTCAATATGGTATCCATGTGATTAAGTTATACGGCAAACGTGGTGTTCAGCCATTAGATAGCATGCGCACGAAAATAACCAAACAAGTGGAACGCGATCAACGTATGCTGATTGCTAATCAAAGTTTTATCAATAAGACTCGTGCAGAGTATGGTTTGCCAGAGACGATGACAGATGAGGAAGTAAAGGCTTATGCCGATGCTCATTTGGAGGAGAAATATGCTGATTTGCGCAATTTGGTGAATGAATATCACGATGGTATCTTGTTGTTTGATGTATCTTTGCGCGAGGTTTGGGATAAAGCCAACCAAGATGTAGAGGGGTTGAAGGCTTACTTCAAGGCGAACAAAAAACAATATACATGGGACGAGCCACGTTTCAAGGGTTGTGTGATCTACGCGAAGAACGAAGTGGCTGCTAAGAGTGCTAAACAAATTGTGAAGAGTGCTAACCCAGACTCTGTGATGAGTTACTTGAATCAGCGCGTGAATGTGGATAGTGTGATGTATGCCCGTGTTGAGCGTGGCTTGTGGAAACAAGGTGCTAATGGTGCTGTGGATAAATATGGTTTCAAACTCAAAGATGCAGAATACACTTCTAGCGAGGAATATCCTATCGTATTGCTCGTGGGTAAAGTAATCAAAGCGCCTCAAGAATATACGGATGAGCGTGCCAAAGTGACTACTGATTACCAAGATTATTTGGAGAAAGAGTGGGTGGCTAAATTGCGTGAGAAATATCCAGTAGTGATCAATCAAGCAGTGTGGGAATCTATCCAATAATGGAAGAGTGATTGGTAGATGAAGGTTAGGGTAGGTATATTGATCTTGGTGGCATTAGTGCTCATGAATGTACTAGTGCATCAGCTGGTGTGTCGTTGGGATATGACAGACGACAAGCGATATACCATCTCCCATCCTACTAAGGAATTACTTAGGAGTTTAGATTCTCCTCTGACGGTAACGGTGTTGCTAGAGGGTGAGTTGAATGCGGGTTTTACGCGCTTGCAAAAAGCAGCGAGCGAGTTGCTCTCGGAGTTTTCTATTTATACGACAGAAAGAATCGATAGTCGTCCATTGGGGGCATCCTTGGTGCAGGGATTAGATCCCATTGTGATTCATGAGCGTACTCACAAAGGCAAAATGGCGCAGACAACGGTTTATCCGTATGCCATTGTGGAGTATAAAGGGAAGAAGCGGTTGGTGAACTTGCTTCAGAATCAACGTGGTTTGAGTGGGGAAGAGAACTTGAATAATAGCATAGAGAATCTAGAGTACAGCATGGTGGAAACTATTCGTGGTTTGGCTCAGACGAAAGTGGAGAAAGTAGTCTTTCTGGAGGGACACGGAGAGTTGGAGGAACACGATGTATATGACTTGACGCAGTTGCTAGCTCAATACTACCAAGTGGATCGAGGTTGTTTGGGTAATGAGGCGGGCGTGTTGGATGGGTATGCAGCCGTGATTATAGCTGACCCTCAATTGCCTTTCTCGGAAGAGGATAAGTATATCTTGGATCAGTATATCATGCAGGGTGGTCGTGTGCTATGGGTGGTCAATGGAGTGAAATTCTCTTCTGATTTTTTGGCGTCACAAGGTGCGACTCCTATCGTGGCACTGGATTTGGATATCAATGATATGTTGTTTAGGTATGGCGTGCGTATTCGCCATGGGCTGGTACAAGACTTGCAATGTCTGCCTGTCCCAGTGGATGTTTCCACTAATCCACAACAGCCTAATTGGCAACCCATGCCTTGGACATATGCTCCGTTGTTGCTCACCTCGCAGCAGTCTCCGATTACTCGCAATATAGCTCAATTAACTGCTACGATGGCAAGTGCTGTGGAATTGGTGGGAGGAGAAGATGGCATACGTAAAGAGGTGTTATTGGCGACTTCGTCCGCAAGCAAACTGACAGCCGTGCCTGCTCAGGTGAATCTGAGTATGGGAGTAGATGATGAACAGTCGTATCAGTATGCGTATATTCCTGTGGCGGTGAGTCTGGAGGGTGAGTTCACTTCCCTGTATGCTCATTTGGGTGCGCCAGAGAGCATTGTGGCATCCGCTCCTATGCGCAAAGTGAGTGTGCCTACGCGACAGATTGTGGTGGCAGCGGGTAGTGCTATACGCAATGAATGGCAGCAGAATCAACCGCTTCCGTTGGGATATGATCGCTATACCAAAACGCAATTTGGAAATAGAGACTTTATGTTGAACGCCGTGTTGTATTTGACAGATAATGAGGGGTGGTTACAATTGCGTCAAAAAGAGATAACGCTGCGACTACTAAATGATAAACGAGCGCAGACCGCTAGAATTCAGGCGCAAGTAATGAGTATGGTTATTCCGTTGGCGATATTGGGATTGTTAGGCGGAGTAATCGTATTGATGAAAAAACGTAAATATGTGAAACATTAAAT
Source organism: Paludibacteraceae bacterium (assembly GCA_045119815.1). Classification (GTDB taxonomy): domain Bacteria; phylum Bacteroidota; class Bacteroidia; order Bacteroidales; family Paludibacteraceae; genus Colicola. Next base: position 40,409 of record JBGVEC010000058.1, read on the forward strand.
ATGAATCCAATGCGTGTTGTATTATTGTTATTGTGTTTGGTTTCCGTTGCGCTGAAAGCTCAACAGATGGACTATCCTATTGACACAATAGAGGGTAAACCTTATTACAGATATACAGTCGAGAAAGGTGTGGGCTTGTATCGTGTGAGTAAGATATTCAATATCCCCCAGGAGTTGATATTACAAGCTAATCCTAGTATTCACCAAAGGGGATTGGTGTATGGGGGGACTATTTGGGTGCCTATATCTATTAAAGAAGATGTGATCGTAGAACCAAAAGAGAAAAAGATCAGTCCTCGAAAAGTGATTGTTGCACCTCGGGAATTACAGCAGCAGGATACCGTAGTTGAAGTGCTAGCTGAAACATTACAGGTAGGCATAGCGAGTGACACGTTACGTTTGGCAATGATGTTGCCATTGCACGCTAATACCACTCAAAGAAATGCATCCATGGAGCGTTTTATGGAGTTCTATATGGGTGCTCTGATAGCGATTTATGAGATGCAACAGGCGGGACAGTTCGTTGAGTTGTACACCTACGATGTGGAGAAGACAACCGTTCGCTTGGGAAGTATATTATCGGATAGTATATGGCGTGATGTGGATGCTATTATAGGTCCTGCATACGGACAGCAAGTCCAAAAAGTGGCGACATTCACGGAGCGTGATAGCACATGGATGTTGGTACCCTTTATTTCGGATGTAAAACCAACTCACAATAATCCGAATGTGTTCCAATTTAACCCTTCTGCTCAAGCCGAGGCAGAGGCATTGGCGGAGTACTTGGCAGCAAGTGCGGATTCGATAAACTGTGTGGTAATTCAACCCAAAGAAGGCGAGAGTATACCTAAGAGTGTTCAAGAGATACATGCGGCCTTGAAACGATATAATATACCTACTACGAGCACGACTATTCGTGAGATATTGGTGGATTCAGTGGGAGATGCTTTTGTTATGGATAAAGAGAATATTGTGATATTCAACACTGAGAAATATAGCAATTTGCAAGCGGTAATGCCGCATTTGTTACAAGCGGTAGGTACACATCAAATCACTTTGTTATCTCGTTATTCCTGGCAGAATGAAAAAATAGTGCTTCCACAGATATATACCTCTGTGTTCTACGAAGAACTGGTTTCTCCAGAGGCGTATGAGGAACTTTATGCTACGTATTTTGATACCAAGCCATCGGCTCAATCTCCTAGATATGACTTGTTGGGATATGATTTGACCAAACATTTTATCGAACTATTGCAGTCATCAGATACAACTTTGTTGTCAGAAGATTGGATGGGTGTTCAGTCGGCTATTCAATATCAACCTTCGTCTGTGCACGCAGGTTACGAGAACAAGAAAATAAGTGTAATACGTAAGTGACCCATACGCGAAGATACATATTGCTACTCCTGCTTGTGATCACGCAGATGATTACGGCACAAAACAGATTGAGTACTCCTGAAATATTTTTGGGTGTACATGGTGGTGTCAAAGCCTCTACTGTGTTGTTCAACCCAAGTGTTCAACCCTTGGATATTTTGCACTCGCCCCTGAGTCCTAATGGCGGATTGGTGTTCCGCTATGCAGAGCATAGGATATGTGCATTGCAAGTAGAGTGCAACTATATGCAACGAGGTTGGGCGGAAGTCTATGAAAAACAGGGGGCGGTTCCAACGATTTACACTCGGCAGTTGCATTATATAGAGTTGCCATTCTTGATGCATATTGCGCTGGGAAAAAAGAACTTTCGTTTGTTCTTTAACCTAGGACCTCAAATAGGATACTGTTTTGGCGAAGAGACGAAAGTAACGAATCCAGGATCTTATCAGTTTACTCAAGAGCAGCACAATGAAATCACGAATCGTTTTGATTGGGGTGCCGCTGCTGGTTTGGGGTGCTATTACAGAACCAATAGGATAGGAGTCTTTCAATTGGAAGCAAGGTTTGATTATAGTCTAGGAGCCTTGTTTGATGTAGGACAGTTGCAGCATTTCAAGATGGCTAGTCCAATGGGACTAAGTGTGAATGTGGGATACCTATGGGAATTTAAAAACAGTAAAAATAAATACAAATAAATATATGTCAACAATTATTTCATCAGCAAACCAAAAAGGAGGAGTGGGTAAAACAACCACCTCTATCAATCTTGCTGCAGCATTGGCAGCAGAAGGTAAACGTGTACTATTGGTTGATGCAGATCCTCAAGCAAATACATCGTCAGGTCTGGGCATAGAGATCAAAGATCTCAAACATACCATCTATGAATGTTTGATCGAGAATATTGATCCTCAGACTGCGGTGATACATACAGAAACACCAAATTTGGATGTCATCCCATCGCATATTAATCTTGTGGGCGCAGAGATCGAAATGCTGGACAAGGATAATCGTGAGAACTTGATGAAGCAGATACTATTGCCATTGAAGAATCAATACGACTATATTCTCATCGATTGTTCTCCTTCTTTGGGATTGATCACTATCAATGCACTCACAGCAAGTGATAGTGTGATTATACCTGTACAATGTGAGTTTTTTGCTTTGGAGGGTATTGCCAAATTGTTGAACACCATAAAGATTATTAAATCGAATCTCAATCCAGCATTGCGTATAGAAGGATTCTTGCTTACCATGTATGATGCTCGTTTGCGTTTGTCTGCACAAGTGCACGATGAGGTAAGACGCCATTTTGGAGACTTGGTCTTCAATACAGTTATTGCTCGTAATGTGAGATTGAGCGAAGCGCCTAGCCATGGTTTGTCAGTTCTTCAATATGACAAGAATAGCAAAGGTGCAAAGAATTATATTAACCTAGCCAAAGAACTAATAAGAAGAAATAAAGCATGAAAAAATCACTCGGATTAGGAAGGGGATTGGATGCCCTAATTGATACGACTCATGTTTCCACTGCCGGTTCATCATCCATTAGCGAGATTCCATTGCAATACATCTATGCTAATCCAGATCAACCTCGTCACGATTTTGATGCAGAGGCATTGGAAGAGTTAGCGCAATCCATCAAGGAGCATGGTGTGATATCACCAATTACATTACGCAAGAACGCTAGCAATAACTATATGATTATTGCTGGTGAGCGTCGTTATCGTGCATCCAAAATGGCGGGACTAGAGACTATCCCTGCGTATGTACGCACCGCCAAAGATGAACAAGTGATGGAGTGGGCGTTGATTGAAAATATTCAACGTGAAGATCTTAATGCCATAGAGATTGCTCTGGCATATCAAAAATTGATGGATGACCACCAATTGACCCAAGAGAAAATGGCAGATAGAGTGGGTAAGAAACGAGCTACGGTCGCCAATTATCTCCGTTTGTTGAAGCTTCCAGCAGAGATACAATTGGGCATTAAGGAGAAGAAAATTGATATGGGACATGCGCGTGCTATATTGGGCTCTCCATCACCTGAACAACAGTTGGATATCTACAAGAAAATTCTCCAAAACGACCTCTCTGTACGCAAAGTAGAGGAACTAGTGACCAATGCCAAACAAGAGGCTAAAGCGCCTAAGAGTGTACAGACCAAGTATGAGAAGCAACAGCAATTGTTGGAGCAAAAGTTAGGTAGAAAAGTGAAGATATCTTCTAGTCAATTGACCATCTCATTTAAGAATGAGGAGGAACTCAATCAATTGATAGCACTATTGTCTTGAGACAGAGTTATAGACATATTGTTTGGTTGATCATCCTGTTCATGGGTATCTCAATAACGAGTAAAGCGAATGTTGTTGAGACAACTGCCTCTAAGGATAGTATTGCGCAGCAAAAAACAATAGAGCGGATGTTTTGGAAACCCAATCCAGCTAAAGCGGTTTGGTTGGGAACGATTTTTCCGGGTGGTGGACAGATTTATAATCGTAGTTATTGGAAACTGCCAATCGTATATGGCGGACTAATGGGCTGTGCTTACGCGGTAATGTACACTAGCGACCAGTATATGGCATACAAAGAAGCTTATAGAGATATATACTACGACATTCAGAACTCGACCGTATCCAACGACCCGAGTAAGTCATATATAGCGATTCTGCCAGATGGGTATACGATTAATAATTTAGGTGGCGTTTCGGCCTATCAGAAGCGTCTGGCAGATTGGCAAAACACCACTCGTCGCTACCGCGATTTGTCTATAGCAGCGATGGCGCTAGTATATGCGTTGACCATTGTGGAGGCTTATGTGGATGCTCAGTTGTTTGACTTTGATATATCTCCTGATTTGAGCCTAAATCTCTATCCTCAAGTGTATTACGATGAGATACAATGTCAAGGTAATGTAGAATTGAAATTGGCGTTGTCTTTCTAAAAAGAGTATATAATGAATTCGTTATTCCTAATATTATTACTGATTCTTGGCGATACAATATCGCTAGATAATCCTGTGTCCGATTCTGTCCCTTCGCTTGTGGTTGAGGAGGTTGAGCAGATGGATACAATCATTGCGGAGCCCGTTCAGCAAACACCTGATTCGGTATTCATAGAGCGTATGCAGCAGTTGCCATATGTGGTTGAACTGCCATATAATACGATTGTTCGTCGCTATATTCTGCGTTATTTGTACCATAGCCCCAAACAAGTAGCTGGTTTGTTGCAGAAAGAGCAGTATTATATGCCTATTTTCCAAGATATTTTATCCCAATATGATTTGCCATACGAATTGGCGTATCTACCTGTGATAGAATCGGCATTGAATCCTAATGCTCGTTCGCATATGGGTGCTGTGGGCTTATGGCAGTTTATGCCTGCGACTGGCAAGAAATATGGACTAGAGATTAATTCCTTGGTGGATGAAAGACGTGATCCCATCAAATCCACCCATGCTGCGGCTAAATTTATGAATGCATTATATGAGGTGTTCAAAGATTGGAACTTGGTGATAGCAGCCTATAATTGTGGTCCGGGTAATGTGAATAAGGCTATTTATAGAGCGGGTGGTAAGCGAGATTTTTGGAGTATTTATCCTTTCTTACCCAAAGAGACTAGAGCTTATTTGCCGCTATATATTGCAGCCGTGTATTCGATGAATTTTGCAGCTTATCATGGTATATCTGCCAAAGAAGACCCCTTGTTTGTGGTGGATTCTGTCCCTGCTGATTCTGTGTTGTTTCCGGATTTAGCTAATTTGACTACATGCGAGATGGTACCTACTGATACGATTGTGACTAATCAACGTATTCACTTGTTGCAAGTGGCTGAAATATTGGATATTCCGTTGTCTTTGCTTCGTCAGTTGAATCCTCAATATGCGCGAGATATTGTGCCTGGAAATAAGGAATATGCTATTTGTTTGCCATTGGATAAGGCTGGTGCGTTTGTTATGAACCAAGATCAGATTTTGGCGCATAAAGCGAATGAATTGCTGCATAATCGTCGCACGGAGATTGATTTGTGGCAAAAGACAGGCGTAAATGGAGCTTACACAGTGAATGGAGTGACATATTATAAGATCAAGGAGGGAGACACGCTAGGAGGTATAGCGGCTAAGTTCCATGTTTCTGTGAAAAACTTGAAAGCTTGGAATGGACTCTCTTCGGATATGATTAGAGCGGGTAAAACGCTCAAGATATTGGCACCATAAGGGATAGACAATATGGCTACGAAAATCTATTATTCTATTTCAGAAGTGAGCAGAATGACTCAATTGCCTATATCCACTTTGCGATATTGGGAGGAGCAGTTTGCTCAACTGCAACCTTATAAGAATGATAAGGGTAAGCGTTTTTATACTGAGCAGGATATAGAACTGGTAAAACAGATTAAGTTTATTCGTGATGATCTACATATTACACGAATAGAGGCGATTCAAACCGAGTTGAAGCAAGGGACAAAAAAAACCGATTCCCGTCAGCGAGCAACAGAAATACTTCTGAAAGTTCGTAAACAGTTGGAAGAAATACGCAGTTTAATATAAAAATAGGGGGTGTGTTCAAATGACTCACCCCCCTATTTTTGGTTGGAGTACCTTCGCTAAAGGTTCGGAGTGGTATCGGAGTGGTAACGGGAAAAGTAGGTTATGAACCCGTTATGAACCCGTCATGAACCCGTAAAAGACTGTGTGAAGGTCCTGTTAAAAAATATCGTCTATCTCCAAAGTTGGAATGGAAGAGTTGGCTGGAATCTCTCTTTCAGATGGAGTGTTAGTCTCGGCAGCTATCTCATTGCGATATTCCGTTGGACGATACAATACTTGGATGTTCTCCGCAATAATTTCAGTTTTGCGGCGTACTTGTCCATCTTTTTCCCATGTGCGGGTTTGTAGTTTGCCTTCTACGTACAATTTCATGCCTTTGCGGACGTATTTTTCAGCCCATTCAGCAAGATTGCGCCACAACACAATAGGATGCCATTCTGTACGATCAGGAACTTGAGTTCCATTTTGCATGGTATATCCTCGCTCTGTGGTAGCAAGGTTGAAGTTAGCAATAGCTGTGCCACGTTCTAGATAACGTACTTCTGGGTCGGCTCCTACGTTGCCTACTAAAATGACTTTGTTTACTGATGACATAGTGTGTAAGTGTTAAAAGTTGTTGTTCAAATATTTGTAATTTAAGTATAAATTATTGAAATCGCAGCAAAATTACAAAAAAGTTTTGGACAATCCAAAAAAAAATAGTAATTTTGCAACATATTTAACAAAAAATCATGAAACATACCATTTTGAAATCTTTCTTGGTGCTTCTTTTGGTCACCATAGCAGTAGTAAGTAATGCTGCAAGTCAGGAAATGCAAGTAAGATGTATCGCATTTTACAATTTAGAAAACCTGTTTGATACCATTCATGATGAGGGTAAGAATGACTATGAATATTTGCCTGATGGTGGCATGAAGTGGACCAGTTTTAAGTATGAACAAAAATTGGAGAAAATGGCATATGCTATATCTCAGCTCGGTACAGATGAAGATCCACGTGGTGCCGCTTGTGTGGGTGTATCTGAGGTGGAAAATATAGGTTGTCTTTATGATTTGTGCCGCGTACTCAAGGAGAAATATAATCGTGTGTACGAACCTATCTTGTTGGAGGGTCCAGATCGTCGTGGTGTGGATGTGGGCTTCTTGTATAATCCAGCGATGTTCAAGCCTGTATCTACCAAAGGTTATGAACTTAATGCGCATTATGCCGATGGTGGTGTGGTGAAAAGTCGTCTTCAATTGTGGATCTCCGGATATATGTTGGATGATGATCGCAAGATTGTTCGTGATAAGTTGCATATCAGCGTAAACCACTGGCCTAGTCGTTATGGTGGTGAGGAGAGTAGCCGTGCCACTCGTGATACCGCAGCTATGCTCTGCAAACAAGTGTGCGATAGCATTTATCTTAAGGAGCCTCGCGCTAAGATTGTGGTGATGGGTGACTTGAATGATGATCCATTCAACCATAGTTGTGCTGTAGTTATGGGCGCAAAGAAAACACGCGAAGAAGTAGGCGAACAAGGATTCTTCAATACCATGTGGCAAAAGTTGGATCGTGGTATAGGTAGTTTGGCATACCAAGGAAGTTGGAACTTGTTTGACCAGATTTTTATCTCTGAGCCATTGATGAATGCTCAGTTAGAAGACGGGAAATGGGTGTATTGGAAATCTCAGATTTTCAACAAGGATTTTCTTACTGTTCAGGAAGGAAAAGACAAGGGAACTCCTTTGCGTACTGTGAAGAGTGGCGTGTGGCAGAATGGTTATGCAGACCACTATCCTACAATGATTTATCTCATCAAAACGAAACAGGTTCAATAACGATTTATTAATCAACAACTAATATGCAAGGATTACGTAAAACGACTATCGTACGCATGCGCAACTATGGTCGTATCATACAAGATATGGTGCAACTCGCAGTGGACGAACAAGATATAGACAAAAAACAAGCGATGATTGTGTATATTGCACAATGTATGCGTCAGAAGAATGCTACATGGAATCGCGAATTGGAATCAGGTGTAGAACGCCTCAAAGATGATATAGCTAGTTTGTCACATGGTCAGCTGTCTTGCGATTTTGCTACGTTTGATGAGACGATGGAGAAACTTGCCCAGCGTCCTGTGGCAACGCCAGATAGAGCTGTTAAGAAAAAAAAGAAATAAACTAATTTATTCTACTACGATGAAACACTTTGGATTGATATGTGCATTATTTTTGTCGTGTACTCTTTTTGCGCAACAAGCATATAATATTGCCGCTCCATATGATCCCGCAACGGTCAAAGTCGCTGAGGATCAACGCGGAGAGGTTATCAAATTTGTGATGAACGAATCCCTTCGCTATCCTGGTACGGAGCGTGAGGTTTTAGTTTATGTCCCTCAGCAATATCGCGATAGTGCACCTGCATGTCTATTAGTGTGTATGGATGGTATTCTCTACGATGCGACTACTGTTTTAGATAATCTTATAGCTTCTGGTGAAATGCCTGTGACGATAGGTGTGTTCATCAATCCAGGTGTGGTGTATGATGAAGACAGGAATGTTGTTCGCTATAATCGTTGCAAGGAGTTTGACTCTACCGATGATAATTGGGCGCAATTTATTGAGAAAGAGGTGTTGCCTCAAGTGCGCGCACTCAAAACTAAAGATGGTCAAGCCATCAATATCTCCTCTGATCCTAATGATTGTGCCATTACAGGTGCAAGTAGTGGCGGTATAGCAGCTTTTACAGCAGCATGGAATCGTCCAGATATGTTCTCTCGCGTTTATACTACAGTTGGTACTTTCGTGGCGATGCGTGGCGGACATGAGTATCCTGCTATAGTGCGCAAAACAGAGCCTAAGCCACTAAGAATTTATATGCAAGATGGTTGGTATGATGTGTGGAATCCTATCTTTGGCGAATGGTTTGAGTATAATCTTCTCATGGAGTCTGCGTTTAATTTTGCAGGTTATGAGGCGTTCCATGTGTGGAATAGAGGAAATCATAGCATTAAGTATGGTACACTGGCTTTCCCAGATGCGATGCGATGGTTGTGGAAAGGTTACCCTGCCCGTGTGAATAAGGGTACATCCAATAATGGTATGTTGCAGGCGATTCTTGATCCTGCTTATGATTGGATTTCTCTGCCAATATCTAATGCTATAGATGGAGATATTTATCCAACAGCGGATGGTAAGATTGTTTTTGCTTCAGGTAATAAAGTATGTCAACTCGATGCGGATGGTCAACTTCAGGTGGTATCTACGCTTAAGTCGGGAGAGCGTCTCATGGGAGAAGGACTAAGTTTGCGTTCTAACACCTTGTATAAGAATGGTCAGAAGGTAGCAGAAGGATTGCGTGCTTGTCAGGCTGTACAAGAATTGGCAGGTGGTAGGTATGTTGCACTATGCGATGCTAGTGTTAAGAGTAATGATATCGTATCAGTGCTCTCAGAAGGAACTCGTGCTTTGGCAGTTGCTCCAGACTATCGTTTTTGTGTTTCTGTTCAAGAGAATACCCATCATTTGATCTCTACTATTATGGATAAGAAGGGGCATATGCTATATAGCGAACCATTCTATTTCTTACATGATTTGAGTAATGGTACACTCGCTAGTGCAGGTAATATGGCATTTGACACGAATGGTAATTTGTATGTGGCTACTCCTATGGGTGTGCAAGTGGCTGACCACAATGGCCGTGTACGTGCCATCTTATCATTGCCTGCAGGTCAAGTTCATTCTTTAGCTTTTAGCGGTAATTACTTATACGTGCGTTGCGGGGAGAAAATCTTTGTGCGCAAAATGAACGCAATAGAACATAACCCCAAGCAAGGTGCTATGTCCTATCAATCGCAAGGTCAAGGATAGTTCCTTTTTACCTTAGGCTAATTCACTAACTAAAATATCGTCGGAATGATTGGCATCTATCATTTGTTGATATCGTTGCCAGAATGCTTGCATTTCAGCCGGAGTATGTTGAAGAAAGTCCTCCGTTCCTTGTGCTGAAATGCGTCCAATAACCATTTCAACTGTAATGGACTTGGTGTCTAGAGCAGGAACAAAAGCTTGCTCCTCTTCATCTTCTGTATATACGCGACGAACGATCGAAGTTTCTTCCAATCGAGATAGTAGTTGTTGTACTAATCGGATAGGTAATTGATGCTCGGCAGCCATTTTTTGTGCTGTTTGAGGTGATTCTCCCGCCTCGAAACGACGAATAATTACCGCCAATAGATATAGCATGATATAGTCTTTGTATCGGCGTGACATGGTCTTGAGGTCTTTCTCATAGGCAAACAAATCGTTGTTTTGAATCGCGAAGGCTAATTCTGCTCCTATCAACAGTAACCAACATGTGATATGTAACCAGATCAATACCAATGGAATAGCGGAGAATGCACCATACACAATACTCATGCGAGTAAAGAGCACAACCAAGTACATACTCAAAGATTGTACTACTTGATAGAGCAATCCCATGAGGATGCCAGGAATAATCGCCGAAGAAAATTTGACTTTCGTATTAGGGATAGCAATAAATATCCATGTGAACACACCAGCAGTAGCTACAAAGGGAATAAAACGTAGCATAAATTTGCGGATGGGTACGATACCATCCAAAACAGATGCTAATACTTCGGTAGAGTTCAAGAATATGGATATACCTGATGTTACGACGACCAATACTGGGACCAATAATAGTGTCATAACGTAATTCGTCATGCGACGGCCAAAAGAGCGTGATTGTTTGACATTCCAAATGCTATTGAAGGAGTTTTCGAGCATATTAAAGAACGCATATACTGCCCATATAAGTACGATCAAACCGATACCCAAGAACAATCCTTCTCGAGCGGTTTCTAAGTAACGCTCAATCCATTCTAGTAAGACAGGAGCTACATTCGCTTCTGCTAGAAAACTACTAGAAATAGTGTGTTGTACAGTCTCTTCAAAGCCAAACCCGCGTGCTATGGCGTATATCAATGCTAGCATAGGAATAAAGGCGAAGAGTAGGGCAAAAGATAATGAGTTGGCTCGTACCACCAATACCTGATCCTTGAATCCGCGAGCAACTAGAATGATTGTTTGTAAGAAACGATATAACCAACGTTTCTTAGGAGTGTGGATGTCCATATGTGACTGACGCCACAAATCGTATTGGATAAACTCTCGTATTTGTTGTAAATGCTTATTCACAGAGTACTTCGATTGCTTTTTTAGTTATATCATCATCTCGCTCAAAGAGTGGATAGAATCCTTCGTCGTTCAATATGTTACGCACGATATATGCATTCACAATACGCACGAGCAGAGGACGTGAGATGGCCAATTGTTTCTCGTTTAGTTCTACACCTTTCTCGTTGGCAAATGCCACAAACTCTGGCACCCAGTTGGCTTTGAGCAGATGTTTCTCTAGAGATTGCCAATCTTTGTACTTGCTCAGTTCTACACGATGTTTGTTGGTGTATTGGTACGCAAACTGATAGGTGTATGCGCGGTTAGAAACGATATTGAAGTATGGCGTGTAGAGTGTTGTATCACGACCTACAAACACATCCGGCATAATGCCACCACCACCTCTTACAGGGCGACCTTGCTTGGTGTAATACACGGTGGAATCGGCAAAATGTACGCTATCTGCAGAGAAAAACTCACCGTGCTCGTAGCGATCAAGCAGGTCTTGTGCATAATCTTCTTGCTCGCCTAGTTTATAGGGTTTTTGGATGCAACGACCCGATGGAGTGTAGTAGCGAGCTACGGTCAATCGCATGGCACTACCATCCGCAAAAGGAATCTGTTGTTGCACCAATCCCTTGCCAAAACTGCGTCGACCAATAATCGTAGCACGATCGTTATCTTGCATAGCACCTGCCACAATCTCGCTGGCGGAAGCAGAGAAGTTATCAATCAATACTACCAGTTTCTCGCGTTGGAATCGACCCGAACCATTGGCTTTCGCCTCATAGCGAGGATATGCACGACCCTCAGAGTACACAATCATATCGCCGCGCGAGAGAAACTCATTCGCCATTTTGATTGCCTGGTCCATATAACCGCCTGAGTTCTCGCGTAGGTCAATGATATAGCAAGTTGCACCTTGTCCTTTGAGGGTAGCCAAAGCTGAGATAAACTCGTCATACGTTTTTTCGGCAAAACGGCTCACACGTACAAAGCCGATCTTCTCGCCTTTTTCTTCGATGATAAACTTTGCATCTACTGAGTGTACTGGAATATCACCACGAGTGATCGTGAAGTCCAATACCTCATCTGTGCCACTACGTGCAACACCAATCTTTACTTCGGTTCCTTTTGGACCGCGGAGAGCATGCATCACTTTCTCGTTGGTAATGGTCTTGCCCGTGAAATTGGAGTCATTGACCATCACGATTTTATCGCCAGCTAAGATACCCACACCTTCGCAAGGACCACCTGAGATAACAGATACTACTTGAACTGTGTCGTTTTGAATAGAGAACTGTATCCCAATACCCGAGAAAGAGGCAGAAAGTTCCGAATTCACCATTTCCAAGTCTTCTTTAGGTATGTATGCAGAGTGAGGATCTAGGCGTTTGATTACTTCTTTGGTTACTTCTTCGGTGATACTATCTACATTGATAGGATCTACATACCCCGCTTGAATCAAGTCCAATACTTGATCAATCTTTGACTCGGGTTGTTGGAATAGTTGTCCGTTTTGGATGTAAAAACGTTGTGCGTTTACTTTGTTGGACACGGCATTACCAATCAGAAAGCCTATCATCAGGCAAACGATGGTCAAGGTTGGAAATAAATACTTTTTCATAGATTCTTGAGGTTGAGGTTATTTATTATTGATTATCAGAAGATGCTTCATCAGGCATGTATTCTACTGTCACGCCTGCGCGCTCGAGGAGTTCTACGCCGTCCATGATGCGGTATTTCTCGCCATAGACCACGCGTTTGATACCCGATTGAATGATAAGTTTCGCGCACTCCATACATGGAGAAGCGGTCACATAAAGCGTTGCACCGTCGCTGCTGTTATGGCTGCGAGCTACCTTGGTCAAAGCATTTGCCTCTGCATGCAAAACATATGGCTTAGATACATTATTTTCGTCCTCGCAGATATTTTCAAAGCCACTGGGTGTACCATTGTAGCCGTCAGAGATAATCATCTGATCTTTTACTAAGATTGCACCTACTTTGCGGCGTACGCAATAACTATTTTCTGACCATGTACGCGCCATGCGCATGTACAAATAATCGCGTTTGGTTTGTTTATTCATATGAGTATAATTCAATCTTTATATCAAAGTGTTATTAAGAGCCACAATGAAGGCAACCAAAAGTATTCCGAGGAATATCACTAGACCGATGAGCATGTAAATTAAGCTTGTAAGCAAGGCTTTGAGTGCAGCTCCTATCCAAGTCCTCGTTTCATAAACTCGGCGGAATGCAATCGTAAGATACAAGCAAGATCCTATCGCCATAATCCAATTTAACAACTCTATGGATGGTGAAACGGTTAGATAGAGCAAGTATATGCATATCATCAGCACTTCAAGAAATGCCGTATAATGCAAAGCAAAGATAAAATGATGGATGCGAGGTAGGCGGTTCTTGCGTTGCACCACTCGCAGCGACATTGCTAGAAATGGAGCAGTGAACAATACAAGCAATGGGAAGTATCGAGTAATGAGATCCACCATTTCTTGCCCAATGGAATTTATTAACATCAATTCTTTTTGGGCTGCATTCATTTCCTGATTAAAACGATACCAACCGCTTTCGTATTCTACAATAATACTATCCTCAATGAATTTATGCGGAATAACCGCTATCCATTTGTCAAGACCTTTGTCATTCGTGTATTCTAATGTATCTATGCAACGGATGAATCCTGGATACTGTTTTGCGAAGTACAGCGGTGCTAGCAACTGAACAGTATCTTGTGGAGTTATCAGTGTAGTATCTATTTCTCCGTGTTTGATCATAAAATCAAAATGAACGCCTGGAAGTACAGCTTCGTTGTGGGTCAAATTATGAACCGTGCTGTTCATTTTTTCAGTACCTGCAAAAAATACAAATAGCGTGATGAACACAAACAGCAAGAACATATTGAGTTTGAGTGGATGTTCGTGCGATGCAAACTTGCCTGCAATAAATTCTTTGGTCAAATAACCAGGACGACTAATCAGGTTCCAAATGGTTTTGAAGAAATTCGAATCCCAAATAAATGCGTGGTTAGCATACTCCACTATAAATGCGCCTACCGAAGGAGTCTTGCTAGTGGCTTCTTGTCCACAAACGTGGCAATACTTACCTTGAAGTTCTGCCCCACAGTTTAGACAGTGTGTGTAGGGTAGTTCAGTTTGTTTTTTTGATTGGTCGTTCTCTTTCTTCTCTCCAATCAATTCCTTGGCAAACTCAGGGATGTTCACGCCATCAAAATTACCTGAACTCATCATCAGCAATGCGGTGTTCTTATACTCGATCTCGCGCAAGCGGGCTTGCAGCAGTTGACTATCGGTAAACACCTCTACATTTTCTGTGCCAAAAGCCTTGCGTACCTCTTCTGCGGAGATAGGTGGCAGTTTCTTGTGCTCCAACACCTTAGGGTTGAAATACACAAATGCCTTATCTGCTTTCTCCATACATCCCTCGTACTGAGGCAAGAAGTCTGCCATCAGACTTGAGAAGGTATGTAGTTCCATACACGCTACCAGCTGTTTCTCTGGATAGTGCTCGCGTACGGCGTTGACCGTAGCGCGGAGTTTACTTGGAGAGTGTGCAAAATCTTTGTATGCTACATTATCGCCGATTTCATCGATGAACTCCAATCGGTTGCTAGCACCTGTAAAGGTAGCAATCTCGCGGTAGAAGTCTTCTCTCTTAACGCCAATCTGTTCGCAGGCTAATGCTGCGGCTTGTAGGTTCTCCATATTGTGGCGACCGAAGATGCGCATACGCACATCGCCTTGGTAGGCCTCGTATGGGAACTGTTGTATATCTGTTCGTGCTTGAGATGCTATCTCGCACAAGTTAGTGTCATGTTGGTAGTAGATGAATGTGCCATTTTCCTCGATTCCATCCACGAACTTACGGAAAGTGTCCACATATCCATCAAAAGTAGGGAATACATTGATATGATCCCATGCTATACCTGTTAGTATCGCCACATGTGGGTGATACCATAGGAATTTTGAGCGCAAGTCGAGTGGGGAAGTCAGGTACTCATCGCCCTCAAACACAGCATACTTAGCAGTGTCCGACAGGCGTACCATTCGCTCGAAGCCCTCAATCTGTGCACCCACCATATAGTCGGCCTCAATGCCTAGGCGTTGGAGCACATATAATATCATAGAGGTCGTAGAGGTCTTGCCGTGGCTACCACCCACTACGATACGGATCTTGTCTTTGGTTTGTTCGTATAGGTACTCTGGGAAAGAGTATATTTTGATTCCCAACTCGCGTGCGCGAACTAACTCTGGGTTATCCTCGCGCGCGTGCATACCTAATATAATAGCATCGATGTCGCTGGTTATCTTCTCTGGATGCCAGCCCATCTCCTCAGGCAGCAGACCTGCCTCCTGTAGATGTGTGCGAGCAGGGTCGAATATCTCATCATCCGACCCTGTCACCACATATCCTGCTTTGGTAGCCACTGCCATGGCCAGATTGTGCATGGCAGCACCACCTATTGCTATAAAGTGTATACGCATATATCCTTGATTCAGGAATAAGGAACAAGGAGTAAAGACTTATTACCTTTGTCTGCTCAGTCGTTACTGATTTGTCTTGACTCTTTGTTCTAGGTTCCTTGTTCTTTATTATTGTTAATTAGCCTGCAAAGGTAGTGAAAATCCTTGATATATGCAAATGTTTTTGCATAAACTCGTACTTTTGTCGCATTTTCAAGCCGTCATTTGATTGTTGGTGTTTTTTGGAAATCGGCGTGCTGCAAGTTAGGCGACTACTGTGGGACTTCTATGGGCTTTCGGTGGCTTTCTATACACGTGTCTCTATAATAATGCTGCAAAAATCTTCGGTGCGGAAGGGGTTTTGTACCGAAGATTTAACATCGTAGCTCTATCCAATCTGCGATTTTCTTCCACCAACCGCGTGGATCCCATATACGGCGGAAGCGAATTAAGCGATTGAGATATTGTATTTCTGCATGCCATTTAACCCAATCATCGTACTCATCACACGGAATAGTGATAGACCAAGAGTGGTTCTCGTCTTCTCTCCAATGGATGTCGTATGTTTCAGTAACTTGTTGGATTTCTTTTTCTATCCAATGTTTTGCTACTCGTAAAGAATGCAAAGTTTCTTTGCGGTATGCGTTGAAATTGTATTTTTTCATATTGTTAAGATTGTTTGGGTGTGTTGATAAAAAAGTGATGATAATTGTCAAGTAGGTGTTGAATATCTTCTTTGCCTACTGGATTGGATGGCAAATTGAATGAATATCAAGTAAGAATTGTGATTATTTCTCTTTTATGCGGTCGAGGCAGAAATCTTTTCTACCGCATTGTTTGCAATGAGTGCTTTCCCAGATGGAATCAAAGTGGCTCATGGCTGCGTCGATAAAACCTGGTTCATCGGTTAATATTCCTGCTTCGAAATTACGATTAGCTGCGGATTTCATACCCATGCCTGCGCCAGTGAGATTGGCAGAACCGATATACACGAGTTCGCTATCCATGACTACAATCTTCATATGTACACGCGGACACAGACGGCGTTCCATCTTGCTCCATAGCGCAGGGTATTTATCAAAATCTTCGCGGAAGGCTGGTCCTGGTTCTTTGGCATGGATAAGACGCACTTCTACGCCTTTCTTGACAAGATCATTGAGAACTTGCAATAGAGGAACAACAGTCTTCTCGGACTTCTTCACATACAGATCCTTCAGGTCAGCGGTTGCAATCCATAGCAACCGCTTGACCTTAGGTATCCGCGAAATAACTTCGCTATAGTGCTCTGTATCAGCGATGTATTGGGTCATGGGAGTATTGATGTGATTTTTGAGGTGAAAATATTAGAACCTGTTTTATTCTTTATCACAGTACTACTATTAAATAGTAGTTAATACTTTCTCTATTTCGTTGATTTTATTAACGATAGTTTGTTTGTTGTTCTCATATTGATATGTTGTCTTCTCTTGCAAACATATGCCGTCTTTGATAGTGTTGTTTGATATTCCAAAATAGGTCTCCAATGCTGCCCTATCTTCTCCATATATATAATATGCAACCTGCTTATATTCATTAAAACATAGGTGTATTTTATATTTCTTTTCTTGAATCACTATTTCTTTGTTTATCTCAACAATCCATCCCCAGTAATCCTTTAACTCACTGTTTATTTGCGTCTGTTGATTTTTATCACAATATTTAAAGCCATAATTCTTGATAAGATCAGGGATTATCTTGTGTCGTTCTGTATCTAGGACCAACTGGTCGTACCATTTGCTTGGTATCATAATGACATAGCTGCGATTGTTCTTTATGCAGAAAAAACCTCTTGAGCGTTCTCTTTCAGCAACTTCGTCATAAATAGCACTCGAATTATCATCTTTAATAAGACGATGATATAACATATAGAAAGAATCATTATCTTCAGGGTAGGAAGCATTTTCTATAATGGTATGTAAATATTCATCAATAGGAATGGATGTATCATTAAAATAATTGCAGAACATTTTCCTTACCTCTGGACATCTTGTAACAATGGATTTAAGATACTTGTCTTTTTTATCTGCGTTTTCTGTGAAATATCTATCTTGAAGTCCTGCTTTATCCCAATGGTTCAAACAACTCAACATGGCTCGAATCAATAAGTGCTTATTCTCTCGGTATCTTTTACTTATCCCGTTCTCATCAAATAGTTCTTGCATAACATTATATCTAGAACGGAAATCCTCGCTAGTACCAGCCTTCGGGGTAAAGAAGAAAGAGATGGAACCTTTAAAGAAAAGATGTTTTTCTGCTTCATTAAATACATTTTCCCATTCCTTATCAAAAATTCCATTATCATCAAACATCTCTATTGCCTTCTCCTTTTCGTCCTTGAGTTGCTCGTTTCGATTCTTTAGTTCATTTGTGGCAAGGCTGTAATAGAAATTCTCATCAGTCGCGCCTGGAAAATGAATAATCTCACTTAGCGCTTTGATAACATTAACTGCCGGTATATCACTCTCGATAGTAGTATTTTCAATGATATTATGTGCGACTCGTATCATTCGTTTATAGTTTTCTTTTACCTCATCGCAGTTGAAATCTTTTCCATCTGGTAAATTCTCTATAAACTCAGTTGTAGCGGCAAAGATTATTTTATCTTGCAATCGATACTTGTCTTTCCTTAATACATTAAAATCGGATGTATTACCATAAGGGTCATTTTTTATACATGTAAAAATAAACTCCTTATGAGTTAGGAATGTTTCTAATATTCTCTCAATAGCAGAAAATATAGGATATTTTGTAGATGGCAGACTATTATCTTTTTGGTTTTCTGCTATCAAGTTGAATAGTTCTACATAGTTACTCCACCCCTGAAGCTTTTTCTCAGCCTCGGGATTCTCACAATCATGTGTAAAAAAATAGGATAATGCGTGCAACTTGTTATCATCGAGACCTTTTAGTATTGCTGCCTTGGTAAAGAAATAGCGATTGAGAAAACGAAAATAGCAACTACCAATATCATAATTATTTATAGGAATCTCTTCATTAACTTCTTTAGACTCGTTTATAGTAGGATTTTGCCAAAAAATATCTATCCATTTTGCATCAATTTTTGATATAAAATCAAGCCAATATGGGCTTTCCCCATTTTCAGGTTTATCTCCACCATATATCGCACCTGAATACTTCTTCATATAGCGTACAATTGATGCTTTGAAATTCTCAAAAGGAATTAGTGATAAACCGCGAGAATTCATCTTAATATATAACTCGTCGTTCATGTCAAAGTTTTCAAGCAAAAGCACATAAAACTGTAAGCGTTTCAAGTTGTTAGTAAGATCAGGTTGTTCAATACTATTATAAATACTATTATATCTTGAGTGAATCTCATCAAGCATATTTAACATAGAACAAATGGTTGGGTCGCAATTGTAATCATCTGTAAACCACTTATTTGACTTCAAAACATTTGATGGTTTTTTCTCTTTAAAAGAAAACGTCTTTTGTGTAATATTTGTCAGGAAATTAGCAGATGTATCGCGGGTTTCATAAGTAAAACGACCTAAAAAGTCTGGCATTTGTTCTGCTTCTCTATTATAAATATACCAGTGTAACAAGAATAGTGTTGTTGTACGCTGTTGTCCATCAAGAAGTTCAAAACCATCTTTTTCTCCAGTAATAAGAGATTGTCTTGATCCGAAAAGAAAACTTAATTCCAGTGGTGTGTTCTTGTTAGAAATTAGCACTGAAAAAATGTCATCTAGAAAATCTGTTCTAATGTCGCTTTCTGCTTTTCGTCCTTGAGCATAAGAACGTTGAATCTTAGGTATGAAAATATTGGAAATTTTGATTGGTTCTTTCTGTCCATCAACAGTAATCCCTTCGGTTAGGATTTCTTTAAATGTATGTAATTTTGTTGTTTTCATAATTGTTAGATTAACTAGTGATTATTTCAATTTTGATCTTTATCTTCAAACTCCCTCTTAAATTCATTAATCTCGTTCAATAAATATGCATGGTAAGCCTTCTTGTCTTCGTGACTCCACTTCCAATCAACATGCGATGCTCCAGGAATAACTTTATTGAAAATATTTTGGGTACATATAGGTACGAACACTCCCGAACGAATTCTCTCCCGAAGAATCTCTTTCTTCCACGCAAAAATCTTGTTCTTGTAGGAACGGTTTGTGCCGCTATCTAGTAGTGTTAAATTACCTATCCAATTTTTTCTCTCTTTCGAGTTGTCCTCTTCAATAATGTCATACACTCGATTGACCATTGCATTGAGAATCTCTTTTTTCTTATCTTCCTCTACACTTTTTAAGTTTTTCTGCAGTTCAGGATAAAACTCGTCATTCTGCAGTTCCTTGCCAAGTGCTTTTTCTGCGCCCTCCAACCAATCTTGTTGTTCCTTGGGTTTACTGAGAGAGTTTGTTGTTGCAGAGTCAATGTGTTCTATGTCCCATCCGAAGACATCAAGTGCCTCAAATGGGAAACGATAAATATGGCTAATGACATCTCGTGCTCCACGCATAAGGTCAGACCTTTTTTTCTCATTATCTTCTTTGTCTATCTCTGACAAAGCGCGATCTATAGTCTTGTTCATTTCTCTGATATTAATGAATCGAAGAAGGTCTGGTATCTTTGCTTTGTCCTTAGAGTTGTCATAGAATAAGTGGATATATTCTTCATCTTCTCTAATATCAAGTTCTGCATTGCCTTTACTAATGAGAATCGGATTAATAATTTTGTTCCATATCTCTTTGTTGAGCTCATATATAAAATCATCATGCGTGTTGATGCTATCGCGATTGTAAATGTCGGAAATATTCTTAATTGAATATCCATGTTTTACAAGGAGACCAACAAGATTGTATATTTTAGGATTGTAGAACCAATTCTGTAACATACGGAAGCAGTCCATTACTTGTTTCCAGAGACTTTCAACAGAACCAACAATGACTGATCCTTCTGCAGTCTTATTCTTTTTTGTAAGATGGCGATAATAATACCTAAATAGATAATCACCTTCTTGAGAAATCCCCGCACTGTTAGTGTCGTTATCAAATATATATTTGAAAATTATGATGATACGTCCATCCTCTAAAAATATATCATTGCTTATAAAAGACCAAAAATCATTCCTATGAAGAGTATTTTCTATCAATTCCCAATCTTTTGCAATACTCAACTGCTTTAAATTGCGGATATCATTTTCAAAGTTGCTTCTCAGCATAAAAAGCGCTCGTATTTTCTCCGTATCAGTAAGCCCTATTTTACCTTTGTTTTCGGCAAGGAATTCTTTAATTGCATCTTTGGTGGTATCAATTTCGTACCATATAAATTGAATACTACCAAGTCGTTCTTCGTCATCACCATTTAGAAGATCAAATAACTTCCGTGTTACATTGTGAATATTATATTCTACACCATACAAACAACATAAAGCCTCTGCACAATCAGGGTCATTTTCTTGTTCGCCCTCAAGCCAGCATTTCATATAGTACAATGCATTTGATACATGAGCCATGTCAATATCTTTGATATCTTGGTATGTTAGGTTGTTAAATCCCGTTTTTTCAAGTAAATCAAAGTCATATTGTCTAGTTTCATAAAAAATATGGTATAGTTTTTTGTTTCCAAGATATTGCGCAATCGTGTCCATATTTGGAAATCTACTTTTGTTCGCTAAGAATCTATACAACAAAAATATTGTTGTTAATCTTTGTTGACCATCAATAACCTCATAAGCGTCACGATTTTCTCCATTTATACAAAAAATACCTTTTCTAACAATTAGTGGTTGTAGACTATAAAATGATCCATGTGTTTTGTCCTCTTTGAGAGCATATTCTAGCAAATCATTGCATAAGTCATACACTTGCTGTTTAGACCATCGATATCCTCTCTGATACGATGGTATAAAAAAATAGCGATCGTCAAGTAACTCTTTTACTTTTACTTGTTTAATAACATTACACTTGCTAGACGTATTTTCCATATTATCTTTTTTTTAATCTGTCGTAGTATTATAATAGTTTTTTCTATTTTGTCGTATATGTAAACATTTATGTATGTTATTTCTCTGAATAGCACCTTTATGGCGGTGGAAAGCACGGTCGGGAATGGCCATCTCGCTTCGCCAAATCGCTTGCAAAGGTACAACAAAATTTGCGCATTTGCAAATTTTAAGTGGAAAATGTTTTAGGAGTTTTAAAAGTTTTAAGGGTGAGTCTTGTTTATCGGATGTGGCAAAGGTGCTAATGTTTTTGAGGGTAAGGGCGGGCTGCGGATCGCTTAATCGTTATTCATACGGTATGAATAGGATAATCTATCGTTTATCTAATGTATATCTATCGTATATCTACCGTAATTGATAGCGAGATGATAGCGGAGGAAGAGGTTAGTTCTCACTAACCCGTTCGCCCTTCTCGTTGATAAGATAGCTTTCTCCGTCCTTGCTTACTGCGATGGCTGCGAGCCCTTGCTCGTTGTTAATACTCATCGAATCGTATTCCATCGGCAGGATCGTGTTGCCTTGATTATCCACGAGTCCGTACTTGTCGTTCTTCTTGATTATCATTATGTTGTATTTCTTTCTGGGTATGATACTTTGGTACTCCATTGGCAATACTACCTCGCCATTGGTTCGGATTGCTCCTTCATGGGCTTCATTGCTTTCAGGGGAGGTTTCACGCACGATAATCACATCGCGGAGATTGCTGTGCATCACATGGGAGTACTTGGGCTCTGCGATTACTTGGCCTTGTGCGGTCATGATGCCAAACTTTCCTTCTTCGTAGAAAGCAATGCTGTCTGGCGTGCACCAGTAGAAGAGCCAATCGGGGTAGCAGTTGCTGCGGTAGTGTTCTTGGTAGTGGGTTTGTGCGATGATTTGTTCGTTGCGGTCGATGATTGCTAGCCCCATCTCGTTGCGGATGATGGCGTATCCCTCTGCGGTGGCTGGTCGGAGGTAGTTGTACTGCTTGCTCAGCGGGTTGCCATCCTTGTCGATTTGGTAGTATTTGCCGTCTTTGGCTACGATAATCATGTCGGAGCATTCATTGACTGCTTCGCGGACTACTTCGTCGTACTCCATTGGGAGGTGTTGGTTGCCCTTGGCATCGATGGCTCCCCACTTGCCTGCTTGGTTTTGTGTCCAGTAGTAGCCTTGTTTGACCATGAGTGTTTGGTACTGTGGGAGGATAATGGTGTTGTAGTCTGCGTCGCATACGCCCCAGAGTTGGTCTTCGCGGTAAACGATGTCTGTGCCCAATCCTGGATACTGGATGCATTTCTCAATGATTTGTCCTGTGCGTGCATCAATCTGCTGTAGTTGGAAGTGTGGTTGGATAGTCATGATCTCGAAGATTGTTCCCCAGCTGTGTGTGATGTGCTGGTGCTTGTCGGTTGGGCCGTATATCACATTGCCTTGACGGTCTGCGATACCTTGCTCGCCTGTGGTGGTTGTAAACACGGTGTAGTCACCATTGAATACACGCATTTGTGCTAAGTTTGGAATTTGTTTCATCATATTGATTTAATTTTAGATGTGAATATTTTTCTTTATTTGTCGCCCCAAGGTAAACAAACCCTCCTGAAACGCCAAAATGGATTTTATGAGTATTTTGAGGAGTTCTTTACGCGCGCGCGTATATATAAAAGCGGTCCCTCCGGGGGGGCATTAGGAGGAAATCAAACCCGCGCGAAACGCCAAAATGGAAAATAGGCGGTAGGGAAGGAGAATGGTATGGCATGGTGTGATGAAATTTGGCGCAAAGATAATGCGCCTCTGTGCCAAATTACGGCAGAGGAGAGAATAAATGGTGTATTAAGGAGCCAACCTTTTTAGGAAAGCAATCTTAATATTTGTACTGTTTAGAGGACGGTGCAGAGCACTTACAGTTTAGAGATTAGAGGCAGGAAGACTCGGCGAACTACCGCCGAGCATTGAACAGACTGCGGGAACAAATCAAACAAAAGACATCGATAGGATTTCCTACCGATGTCTTTGTTTTATATTCTCGGCTTGCCGAGGTTTGTGCCCCTTAAAGGGGCCTGGTTGTGTCGCTTTGCGATGGCGGGCGATTAAGCAAAGAGTTTACCGAAGTCCTCTTGGCTGATCTCTTTCTCCTCGATCTTAGCTACGCCTTTGAGTGCCTCGTATACTTTGTTGTCTGCTACGCGCTCAACGATGCCACGCAATTGCTTCTCATCCTTGAGGATTTGCTCAGCATAGTTAGCCAAGTAGCTATCCTCTACGTGCATCAAACCATATTGCATGAATTGCATCTTAGCCACTTGCTTAGCATATGCTTCTACATCCTCTTTCTCTACTTGGATGTTGAAGTGCTTGAGCAATTGGTCTTTCGCCAAGTGCCAACGGAGCTCATCCACCATAGCTGGGAAATCTTTCTCAAGTTCCTCCTCGGTGATCTTCTCGTTGGTAGCTTTCACCCAACGTTTCAAGAATGCCTCAGGGAACGCAACTTTAGCCATCTTCTTCATCACAGCTTCTTTAGCGTCCAATCCGAATTTGTACTTAGCGTCCTCAGCCATGTTCTCTACGATCTCAGCTTTGATGCGTGCGCGGAAGTCAGCCTCGTCAGCTACATTGTTCTCGCCGTAAACCTTAGCGAAGAGCTCGCCATCGATAGCAGCAGCTTGGTGACGGGTGATACCTTGGAGCTCGAAAGTGAAGTCGCTGGTCAATGCCTCTGCCTCCTCTTTGCTGATGCCGAGCATAGAGCTAACCTCTACAGAGTTGCCGTATGCTTTGGTTGGGTTGAAGGTGATCACATCACCCACCTTAGCGCCTGCGAAGAGCTTAGCTTGCTCTTTGTCTGACATATATGCTGGGGTGAGCATACCGTTCTCCTTAACGATACCGTTCTCTTTTTGCTCGGTGAGAAGACCTTTTACTACATCGCCTTCCTCTACAACCTCAGTTTGTACGTACTCGCCAAAGCGTTGAGCATAGCTCTTCACTTGGTTGTCAACCATCTCATCGGTAACGGTGATGGTGTATTGGGTGAGTTTGTTCTTGCCGTTGAGCAACGCGTCGAACTCTGGAGCTACTGCGATGTCAAATGCAAAAGAGAAAGTGTCTTGTGTGTCGAAGTTTACCTCTGGAGTGAGTTCCTCATTTGGCAATGGATCGCCGAGGAGGTTGAGGTTGTGCTCCTCGATGTACTTGTTGAGGCCTTCGCCGATAACCTTGTTGATTACCTCAGCGAGAATGCTCTTACCGTACATCTTTTGCAACATACCCTTTGGTGCCATACCTGGACGGAACCCTGGGATGTTAGCTTTCTTACGAATTTGGATAAGTTCTTTTTGAACTGCCTCTTGATAGTCTGCAGGCTCCACTGTGAGCGTGATAACCGCGGTGAGGTCTTTGATTTCTGATTGTTCGAATTTCATATCACTAAAATTTTAAATTATTATTCGATAGTTGTTTGCTCTCCCAAAATTATAAACAATTATAGAAAATTATTCAAAATTTCTTGTTGTTGGGTAATATACTATAATAAATTTTAATTTTTGGAGCGTAAGATTTCCTGTTAATTCTTGTTTGCACGTTTGCGCTCGAGTTCATCGAGGATGATCTTGCGGATACGCATATAGTTTGGTGTTACCTCTACATACTCGTCCTCCTTGATATACTCCAACGCCTCTTCCAGCGAGAAGATCACAGGTGGTGGCAATACCGCCTTGTCATCTGCGGATTTCGAACGCATATTGGTCAACTTCTTTGACTTGGTCACATTGATCACGATATCACCCTCTTTCGAGCTCTCGCCTACTACCTGACCGGCATACACCTCGTCTTGTGGACTAATGAAGAAGCGTCCACGGTCTTGTAGTTTATCCAAGGCGTAGGCGTAAGCTGTACCACTCTCCATAGCGATGAGCGAACCATTGTTGCGCTTCACGATCTCACCTTTGTATGGTTGGAACTCCAAGAAACGGTGTGCCATGATCGCCTCGCCCGCAGACACGTTCAGTACATAGGTACGCATACCGATGATGCCGCGGCTAGGAATCACAAACTCTAGTTGCACACGGTCGTTGATCATCTCCATACGAGTCATCTCACCCTTGTGGGTGGACACATACTCAATGATCTTACCCGAGCACTCCTCTGGGGTGTTCACGGTCAGTTGCTCCACAGGCTCGCACTTCACGCCGTCAATCTCCTTGATGATTACCTGTGGTTGTCCCACTTGCAACTCATATCCTTCACGACGCATGGTCTCTACCAATACGCTGAGGTGCAACACACCACGACCAAACACATTCCACGATGTCTCATCTGTTCCACGCTCTACGCGCAACGCCAAGTTCTTCTCCAACTCTTTGTTCAAGCGGTCTTGGATATGGCGAGAAGTCACGAACTTACCGTCCTTGCCGAAGAATGGCGAGTCGTTGATGGTAAACACCATCGACATCGTTGGCTCATCAATTGCAATTGGATCGAGTGCCTCTGGATTCTCAAAATCGCAGATGGTGTCGCCGATCTCAAAGCCGTCGATACCGATGAGCGCGCAGATATCGCCAGACTTCACTTCATCTACTTTCATGCGACCCATGCCTGAGAAGGTGTGTAGCTCTTTGATCTTGCAACGCACTTTGCTGCCGTCTTTCTTAGCGAGAGTCACGTTCTGACCGTTCTTCAATACGCCACGGTGTACACGTCCCACAGCAATACGTCCCAAGTATGGGCTGTAGTCGAGACTGGTGATGAGCATTTGTGGTGTACCGTCCAACATCTCTGGCGCAGGCACATGCTCGATGATGGTGTCCATCAATGCGGTGAGGTCGGTGGTTGGCTTGTGCCAATCGGTGGACATCCAGCCGTTCTTGGCTGAACCGTAGATAGTTTGGAAGTCAAGTTGTTCCTCGGTTGCGTCGAGGTTGAGCATGAGGTCAAAGACCTCCTCTTGCACCTCGTCTGGACGGCAGTTGAGTTTATCTACTTTGTTGATGACTACGATAGGTTTGAGATTGAGTTCAAGGGCTTTTTGCAGCACAAAACGAGTCTGTGGCATAGGGCCTTCGAAGGCGTCCACAAGGAGCAGCACGCCGTCTGCCATGTTGAGTACGCGCTCCACCTCGCCACCAAAGTCGGCGTGGCCCGGAGTGTCAATTACATTGATCTTGCAGCCCTTGTATTCAATGGCTACGTTCTTCGCTAAGATGGTGATACCACGCTCGCGCTCGAGTTCGTTGTTATCGAGGATGAGCTCACCTTTCTGCTCGTTCTCGCGGAAGAGGTTGGCGGTGTACAACATCTTGTCAACCAAGGTGGTTTTACCGTGGTCAACGTGTGCGATGATAGCTATATTTCTGATGTTTTGCATATTCTTTGTGTGTGCCCATATGTATGCGCACATTGCGCATATTACGAAAAAGCCCGCAAAGGTAGTGAATTTTGTTGACATATGCAAGCAAATACGCACAAAACTTGCATATTCAAAAAAAATACAGTACTTTTGTCCCGTCAAATTACCCATCTAATATTCTCATACTTCCAAATTCTTGAGAAAGAAATATGGGCAATCTTTTCAAAAAATATGTTCGCTCACTTGCGTATGTGTATATTTTTTTGTACCTTTGCGCTCGTTATTCAATAGTCCAAACATTAAACCTAACGAACGAACTAAATCAACAAAATCATTAACCATATTAAATAACCGAATTATGAACGATTTTTTTAAGACCAAAGGCGTCATGAGTATTGTAATATTTTTGGTACTCGTGGTATGTTGCAGTATTTTTGTGCGTTGCACACGTGTGGATTCCTCTGAAGTAGGCATCAAATTTAATAAACTCTCCTTGACCGAGCAAGGTACTTTGGATGCTACTCCTGTGACGGGTTATGTGTTCTTCTGCCCGATTACAACGGATGTGTTTACTTACCCTATCTTCGTACAACGCGTAGATTATCACCCATTTAATGTCAATACTAAAGATGCGGCTATCTTTGAGATGGACCCAACGATGGCGTACTATCTCAACCGCGATAAGGCAGTAGATGTATTCTTTAAGTATCGTCGCTCGCTTAGCGATATTGAGGAAGGATATATGCGTACTGTCATCTATGATGCATATCGTGTGGTGGCGAATAATTATACGTCCGATGAATTGATGGCTAACCGAGCAAGTTTTGAGAGCGAAGTGCGCATCATGCTTGACTCAACTTTAACTGCTGAAGGTTTTATCGTGACCGAGTTTACATCACAAATTACTCCTCCTGAGTCACTTCGCCAAATGATTGACGCCAAGAATGCAGCCGTACAAGCTGCATTGAAAGCAGAGAACGAGGTGAAGCAAGCCGAAGCAAATGCTAAGATTGCCATCGCCAAAGCCGAAGGTGAGGCACAGGCTATGAAGATTAAAGCGGATGCCGAAGCATACTACAACCGCACGATCTCGGCTTCGTTGACCCACAATATCGTGCTCGAAGATTGGATTGAGAAATGGGACGGCAAGATGCCACAAATCCAAGGCAGCAACAATATGATGCCGATGATTAACTTTACGAAGTAATGCTTGTCATAGCCTATGTTCTTAAAGAACATCTGAACTTCTAAACTCCTTACCTACAAAAAGAAGACTCGCTCGGAGTCTTCTTTTTTTGTCATTTCACTGGGTTGTCTTGCAGTCCCCAACCTGTGATTGTGGCGATATAAGGGATGTATGCGTAAGCGAATTTTTGGTGTCCCAAATAGTTAGGGTGGAAATTAGCGCCTTGGTCTTCGTCTGTATTTAGATACAATGCAGGTAGAGTTGCCAAGAAATGCACATTAGGCATTGGGCAAGTATTGACTAACTCGCGCATATAATCTAATAAGGTGCTGTGTGATTTGCTAGAAACGCAGAGTACGGGGTGATCTTCGCCGTAATAGTCTTTGATGGAACGGATTAGTCTCCAATAACCGTCTCGGAACTTCTCATAGGAGGGTTGCATGGATACAGAGAAGTCGTTGCCGCCCAAATAGATAACGCTGATGTCGGGTTTCATGCCGGTGCCCTCTGGACTCCAGCGGATAGTGGAGTCTTCGTCGAAAGTTTGTAAGTAGCGATCGGGCATGTGGTAGCCAGCGAACTTAGAGTTATAGTTGCGTGCTGCGCCCATACCTGAGTGTGCAATAACCATATAGTCTGCATTGAAATAGCGTGCCAAGATGGCAGGGAAACTGCGAGAAGCGTTCTCGGTTTCAGGAGTGAATTTTGCCTTGCGACTCGTGTCATCTACGCCATAACCGCAGTCGTAACTTGCACCGATAAACTCCATCTGACGCTCGCGCAATGGCTCTGCGGAGTAGAAAACACCCTTGGCGTCGGTGGCGAACTCGTGGATAGTTACTTTGCCTTGTTCGCCCTCGGTGCGCTTTTGGATGATGACTTGGTGCGTTTTGAGTTTGGATTTCTTGAGATATTGAGGATCAATGAGTTCGTACACAGAGTCTGCGCCCGCCACCTCAATGATACGATGAGGCTCGGCACTCATAGGAGCATCAATCCAAACATTGAAATAGGTGTGTCGGGTGGCTGCCAACTTTGGATCGGCGTCGTATTTGAGATCCGAAGCTCGCATGGTAAGGCTCTTGCCAGAGAAAGCGATACGGCAATAGACTGCGGTCCAGTCAAAAGAGACATCGGTGCCTTGTGTTAGGATGCGACCAACGAAGGTAAGACGAGTGTCTGATGCGGGGATGGTTTCGGCCTTAAGGCGAAGAGGCGATAAGGCGAGGAGGCCAACGAGGCTCAAGAAAAAGATTTTTTTCATGATACTATTTTATAGATTAATAACGCTACAAAAGTACTACAATTCTGGCATATACGCAAGTAATTTTTACTAAAAGTAAACTTTTGTGACAAATATTTGCATATCTCCTTTTTTTTTAGTATCTTTGCACGCTATTTGATAAGAGAATATAAAAATACAAAATCATGGATATACTACAACAAATGCTTAAACGTGCGCAAGCTAATCCTCAGCGCATCGTGTTGCCAGAAGGTGACGAGCCTCGTACTTTGGAAGCAGCTAACTTGCTTTTGAAAGACAAAGTGGCTAAACTTATCCTTATTGGTGATCCTGCTGTCATTCGTCAAATGGCTCAGGAGAAGAATTATGAATACATCCTCAGCGAGGAGAGTGAACTCACCATCTTGGACCCATTGACCGATCCTAAGATGCCAGAGTATGCTAACCTCCTTTTTGAACTCCGCAAAGCAAAAGGTATGACCCTCGAGCAAGCGACAGAGAAGGTCAAGGATCCTCTCTATCTCGGTTGCCTATTGATTAAGAATGGTGATGCTGATGGTGAGCTTGCGGGTGCTCGTGGCACAACAGCTGACACTATCCGTCCTGCTTTCCAAATTCTCAAGACTCGTCCAGGCGTACATATCGTATCGGGTGCGTTCTTGATGTTTACCCCTGCTACTCATTTGGGTGAGGGCGGTTTCTTAGTGTTTGCGGATTGTGCTGTTAATCCATGTCCTAACGCACAAGAGTTGGCAGAGATCGCCGTGACAACTGCAGAGACTGCTAAAGCGCTTGGAGGCATTGAGCCACGTGTGGCGATGCTTAGTTTCTCTAGTAAGGGTAGTGCAAAGCACGAGCTTGTGGATAAAGTTGTTGAGGCTACTCGTATTGCGCATGAGATGGCGCCAGACTTGGCACTCGATGGTGAGCTGCAATTGGATGCAGCACTCGTGGAGAGCGTAGGTGCGCAAAAAGCACCAGGTTCTGCGGTGGCAGGCAAGGCGAATGTGCTTGTCTTCCCAGACTTGCAAGCAGGTAATATCGGCTACAAACTCGTAGAGCGTTTTTCTGGAGCAGATGCAGTAGGTCCAATCCTCCAAGGTATCGCTGCGCCAGTCAACGACCTAAGCCGTGGCTGCAAGGTACAAGATATCGTACAAATGGTGATCATCACCGCTAACCAAGCAATCGGAATGAAAGAATAATAATACCAAAAAACACAATAAACACATGAAAATCTTAGTATTGAACTGCGGAAGTAGCAGTATAAAGTATAAACTTTTTGATATGGATACCCGCTCTGTGATGGTATCAGGTGGAGTAGAGAAGATTGGTTTGCCAGATTCATTCTTGCAAATTAAACTCTCCAATGGCGAGAAAGTGAAGATTGAGCAAGCTATGCCAGAGCATACCGTAGGTATTCAGTTGATTTTGAATAGCCTCGTGGATGAGAAGATTGGTTGTATCGCTTCTTTGGATGAGGTACAAGCAGTAGGTCACCGTGTGGTACATGGCGGCGAGAAGTTTAATAAGTCTGTGCTTATCACTCCAGAGGTGAAGGAGATGATCGTTAAGTGCATCGAGCTCGCTCCTCTTCATAACCCAGCTAACCTCAAGGGTATTGAGGCGATTGAGCAAGCGCTTCCTGGCGTTCCTCAAGTGGCAGTATTTGATACTGCTTTCCACCAAACTATGCCAGACGAGGCATATATGTACGCTATCCCATATGAGTTGTACGAGAAGTATGCTATTCGTCGTTATGGTTTCCACGGAACCTCTCACCGTTATGTTTCTGCTCGTGTGTGCGAGTACTTGGGTGTAGATCCTAAGGCTACCAAAGTGATTACTGCTCACATCGGTAACGGTGGTAGTTGTACTGCTGTGCTCAATGGCAAGTCAGTAGATACCTCTATGGGTCTTACTCCGCTAGAGGGCTTGATGATGGGTACTCGTGCTGGCGATATGGACCTTGGTGCAGCTACCTATATCATGGAGAAAGAGAACCTCTCTACTACCGAGTTCTCTAACCTTATGAATAAGAAGTCTGGTCTTATGGGCGTGAGCGGCGTATCAAGCGATGCTCGTGATATTGAGAACGCTGTGCAAGAGGGTAACAAACGTGCTGACCTCGCTCGTCGTATGTTCATCTACCGTGTGAAGAAGTATATCGGCGCTTATGCTGCGGCGATGAATGGCGTGGATGTGATTGTCTTTACGGGTGGTATTGGCGAGAACGATGCGTATATTCGTGGCGAGATTATCAAGGGCTTGACTTACCTTGGCGTGGATTTTGATGAGGCTAAGAACAAAGTGCGTGGTGAGGAGGCACTCCTCTCTACCCCAGAGAGCAAAGTGAAAGTATGCGTGATCCCTACCGATGAGGAGTGGATGATTGCATCTGACACACAAGAGCTTTGCTGAAAATTGATTGTTGAACCAAGATCCATGAACCAGGAATAAGGACTAATCAGTCTTTGTTCTTGATTCCTGGCTCCTGACTCAAATTTTATAGAACCTTGAAACCAATTATTTATCAATTATTACCTCGTTTGTTTACTAACTACAACGAGACTCGTCGTCACGGCGGTAGTATGCAGGAGAATGGTTGTGGTACCCTCAATGGTATCACCTCCAAAGCTCTGCGTGCTATTCGTGATCTAGGTGCTACTCATGTGTGGTACACAGGCATCATCCGCCATGCGACCGCTATGTATAATACCCCAAGTATCGTCAAAGGTCTTGCGGGTAGCCCATATGCCATTACTGACTACTATGATGTACACCCTGATCTTTGCGAGGACAAACGTCATCGTATGCAAGAGTTTACCGACCTAGTAGATCGTAGTCACAAGGCAGGATTGGATGTAATCATTGATTTTGTGCCTAACCATGTGGCGCGTGAGTATCACTCTACCGCTAAACCTCGTGGTGTGCAAGATCTAGGTGCAAACGATAATCCAGAGTGGGCATTCTCTCCGCTTAATAATTTCTACTATATGCCAGGGCAGAAGTTTGCTCCTTATGTCAATATTGCTGACTACGAGGAGTATCCTGCTCGTGCTACAGGTAACGACTGCTTTAGAGCAGACCCTTGTGTGAACGACTGGTTTGAGACCGTCAAGCTCAACTATGGTGTGTTCTATCAAGGAGGTGGCGAGAAACAGTTTGATCCTATTCCTGATACATGGCACAAGATGTTGCATATCTTGCTCTTCTGGGCAGGCAAAGGGGTAGATGGTTTCCGTTGCGATATGGCAGAAATGGTGCCACAAGAGTTCTGGTCTTGGGCGATTGAGCAAGTCAAAGAGAAATATCCTAATATCCTCTTCATTGCCGAGGTGTATAACCCAGGTCTCTATCGTGACTACTTGAGTGCAGGTTTTGACTACCTCTATGACAAGGTAGGTATGTACGACTACTTGCGTGGAGTGACTAGTCATAACTGGCCTGCGGAGGGTATTACCCACCAATGGCAACAAGTGGATGATATTCGTGATAAGATGCTCTATTTTTTAGAGAACCATGACGAGCAACGCATTGCTAGTGGATTCTTCTGCGGACGCGGTATGTGTGCCGAACCTGCGATGATAGTGGCAGCTACCTTGGGTACCAACCCTGTGATGGTATATGCAGGACAGGAGTTGGGCGAAAAGGGTATGGATGCCGAAGGCTTTTCAGGTATTGATGGGCGTACCACAATCTTTGATTATTGGGGTGTCAAGTCTCTCCAAGCATGGGCTAACCATGGTAAATTTGACGGTGCTGGTCTAGACGAAGAACAACAGACATTGCGTGCCTTCTATCGCCAATTGCTGCGTATCGCTCGCTCAGAGAAGGCTATTACCCAAGGCGATATGTACGACTTGACCTATGCACAAGGCGAAGGCTTCAACAAACATGAGCAGTATGCCTTTATCCGTAAGTACAAGAAGCAAACCTTGCTCGTAGTGCTCAACTTTGACGACCGTCAAGTGGATATGCAGGTGCGTATTCCTCAAGATGCATTCGAGTATCTCAAAATAGAGGAAGAGTCATTGGCTAAAGCTGAGGACTTGCTCACAGGTACGGAATATACCTTCCCACTTCATCCGCATACACCCATATGCCTCACTCTTCCAGCTTGGAAAGGGGTGATCTTGAAGATTAAAGGGTAAAGGTTATAGGTTATGGGACGCCCTGCGGGCTATAGGTTATAGGCAGAGAATATATGAAACAATTAGCAGAGAAAATCAAACCCTATCTACAACTCCTTCGTGTGGGCAATCTAGCTTTCCTGGCTATCTTGCTGTATGTTATGGAGAAATGGGTGGCAGTACCCTTGTTGCACCTAGAGAAGTTCCATGAGCAGATGCCTTGGTGGGTGTTGACGCTACTTATCCTCAGTGTGGTATGTATTGCTGCGGGTGGATATGTGATCAACGACTATTTTGATGTCAAGATCGACCGCATCAACCGCCCAGACGATATGGTTGTTACGCGTGTTATTTCTCGCGAGGCAGCTATGAACTGGTTTTATGTGCTAACTGCTATCGGTATGGTGGCAGGTTTGGCAGTTGCTTGGTGGGCAAGGAGTTGGAATCTGCTATTTATCTATATCGTTATCCCTGGACTACTGTG
Source organism: Paludibacteraceae bacterium (assembly GCA_045119815.1). Lineage (GTDB taxonomy): Bacteria > Bacteroidota > Bacteroidia > Bacteroidales > Paludibacteraceae > Colicola. Next base: position 74,381 of record JBGVEC010000058.1, read on the forward strand.
GTTCTATTCGGCTAGTTATAAGCGTATGTTGCTAGTGGGTAACTTGATAGTGGCTTTTATCTCGGCACTAGTACCTTTGTTGGTAGCCATCATCAATGCGGACTATCTCAAGCATTTGTATAGCGAAGCCTTGGCTTATACGCCGATAGTGGGGCAACTGTTTGTGTGGTTGAGCGGTTTTGCGTTGTTCTCTTTTCTTTTGACTTGGGCACGTGAAGTGATCAAGGATATAGAGGATGTAGAGGGCGACCGTGAGATGGAGTGTCGCACTATGCCTATTGTGTGGGGAGAAAAAGCAAGCAAAGTGGTGGTGACATTGTTGGTGGTTGCCACGATGGCATTGATAGCTTATCTCGCATACTTTGTATTGCCATTCCCAATGGAGTGGAGTACATTAACGGGGCGCTTTGTCGTTTTTGGCGTGATGGTGCCTTTGGTTTGTGTGTTGGTACTCCTGTGGTTTGCCCGCTCCAAACGCGAACTGCATACCGTACAACAAGTGCTCAAGTTTGCTATGTTCTTGGGTACGATGTTCTCCTATGTAATCTACACCAACCTAATGGCATAAACAACCCTGAACTATTCTGAACAATGCTGAACCATACTGAACCACTACATGTCATCCTCGGAAGCCAGAGTCCTCGTCGTCGCGAACTGATGGCGGGTTTGGATATCCCTTTCTCTTGTGTCACGATTGATGCAGACGAATCGTATCCTGCCGCACTCAAGGCGGGCGATATACCTATGTATATATCTCGCGCGAAGGCGCGCGCGTACGTGAGCGAGTTGCAAGATAATGATTTGCTTATCACTTCCGACACCATTGTTTGGCTCCATGGAGAGATGTTGGGTAAACCCCAAGACGAGGCGGAAGCTAAAGCGATGCTCGCCCGCCTCAGTGGACAGACGCATGAGGTATATACGGCAGTATGTTTTGCGGATAGGAATGGCGAACTAGAGACTTGGGTCGATTGTACCAAAGTGACCTTCAATACACTCTCTGAGGAAGATATTGATTATTATGTCAGTAAATACCGTCCACTAGATAAGGCTGGCGCCTATGGTGTGCAAGAGTGGATTGGTTATGTGGGGGTAACAAAGATGGAAGGTTCCTACTTCAATGTCATGGGCTTCCCTATCTGCCATGTCTATGAAAGACTGAAAAAATATTTGAGATAAGATAATCTGCAATCAAATCTTGTACATCTCATAAATATCACTACCTTTGCACTCCTAAAACATCCCACGCACGGCGCAAGCCATCCTTGATGCCCGCAATCTCTATCCCGACTGCTCATTGGCTGACCTTTACGACGAGGTGACTATGCCTGTCGAACTCCGCCGTGTCCACCTCTTCAAACTCTACGAAGAATTGACGAACTATAATAAATTTTTAACAAAAAAAGCGATTTTTATGCAAAAGTTGATACATATCCATCGATATAAGGTTGATTATTATTAACAACAGCGAATGCTTGACGGATAAGTTTATTAGTAATGGCAACAAGTGCAACTTTTCCAGGTTTGCCATTTGAACGCAATCTGTCATACATTTCTTTGCAGGCAGTATTACACCTCAAAGATGATAAGGCTGCTATGTATAATTGACTACGCAAATGTGTATCACCATTGCGATTAATGTGACCTTTGATATTGACTGATGTACCTGATTGTTGGTAAGTAGGGCATAGCCCAAGAAAGCGTGATATCTGCTTTGCACTTGTAAAGTAAGTAAACCCTCCAGTAGCAACTATCAGCGCAGAAGCGAGAGTATTACCGATGCCTTTAATGGAGGTAAGCAAGTCCATTTGACGCTTAAATTCCTTAT
>JBGVEC010000059.1:0-24835 GCA_045119815.1 Paludibacteraceae bacterium
AAATTAAGTTGAACCAACCTTAAAATCAATCAAAATGAATCCTAACAACTACATCCAGATTTCCGGCAGACTTACAGCCGACGTGACTCCTAACGAGAACAAGACATTCGCACGCTTCAACCTCGCGAAGAACTTCGTAGGGGCTGACAAGAAGACCATCTTCCTCAGCTGCGTCATCTTCAAGAAGGAGTTTGACGACAACGAGCAGATCATCCCTTGGGATCTTCTGAAGAAGGGACAGGAAGTCCTCATCACAGGAAAGCTTGCACCTAACAACTGGACTGACAAAGAAGGTGTTGAACACAAAGGCTTCGACATCATTGTGAACAAGATACGCGACCTGGCTGAAGATTAGCCCGGTCGCCGTTCCTCCCGGCGGTTCTGCCGGACCTTGCTAGCCGATCGGCACTGAGGAGCGTCGGGATGACGTGAACCTCTATCTCCCAAGGCAGCCCGAGCGTAATGCCCGAGCTGCCTTTCGATGTGTTCTCCTTTTATGGAAAAATATATTTATATAAACTGATTGATTTTTCTAGTGCTTTAGTTGATATCAGATTATAGATGACTTATGTGTTCACAATCCATGCTGATGAATAGCGAAGCGAATTATCTAAACTAAGCCGCCAGGAAGAATAATGTGCTGATTATCGAAAATAATGGAATGTTTCCATTATGCTGTGCCTGCAAATACTTGCTTATCAGGGTTACTCTCAATGCTGCTCGGCTATCTTCATTCTTCATCAAATGAAACAACTCCTGATCCATAATTGCATACGTGCTTTCGCGTAGTCTTTTAATGGAATAAGGGCTAGTTATTGTCTTTAGATCTTGACCGTTATTCAGATAAAGCCTCCAGAATGGCTCGTTTTGAAGATGCCAGAATGGTGTTGCAACTTTTGCTTGATAGATAACAGATACTCCAACATACCTCTTCCAGAGTTTCAAGAATGTTCGCTCAAGGCTTTCGGTCAGTATGATTCTATTATTGTTGATCTGGTTGTTCTCAATCTGCTCCATCACACTAAGCAATAGGATGGCTTTGTGGGGTGCTGGCGTACCTAGCTTGCGTGCTGTGTTTAAATTTGAGAAATGTTCTGTATAAGTGGCAATGCTCATTTATATTTTCGTATGGTTAGATGATTTGTTTCCAAAGAATATCCAGCTTTTCAGCTATATGATTAGGTATTTCTATACCTGATGTTTGTGATGCCCACTTGTATGTGGGTGAAATCCCCAACAATTCATCCATTGATATAATAATGTCTTTGGCTACGTCTTGGATCTTGTCAAATTCTATAAAGATACGTCTGCACTTCTTTCCATGTAAGTCCTTTTCAATATTCCAGTGTGGCCCCTCAAAGACATTTGAGGCAGCATATCCGCTAGCAACAATGCCCTTCGGTGCTACGCCAAGTCTGATTAGGAAGATTCGATCTCCCTTCTTGATACTCTTGTTGTTTCCGCAAGACCAAGTTCTATAACTTACGCCGGCTTGAGCGATTTGATTTTTCATTTCAAGGAAACCGTCGTATCGACTATCCCAAGCCCATCTGGAAGGATTCCAAGTAAATAACCATGTTTTCATGAGGTTCCGCTTTACTAAATATTATTATTCGCTGACTCGTAGCTCTAATCATCAAGAAGTCCATAGTCCATTCTTGATATCTGCTTTCCTTTACCTTCTGAGTAATTGAGTCCGATTTGCTCAAACAGTTTATCTAAGTCAACCATCTGTGGTTCTTCTATCTGAGGTACAGATAATCCGTATGATGTTGCCAAAATGGTGTAGAATTCGTTGGGAATTGATTTGTTTTTCAAGTTGGGAATACTAAGGGTATCCTTGTTTACCATCCTTACATCTGAGAAATATTTAGGGCTGATTCGCATTCGATGAAATGTAGAGCCACCTCCGCAATATACAGTCGGGCATCCATTCATCGCAAATGTAAGGGCACTCATGTTCTTTCCATGTATTCCTACTTTATACATGAACTGTCGCTTCACTATCTCAATGACCTCATTCAACTGTTTGTTCAATTCTTCTGTATACATTGTGGTATATCGTCTGAATTCATGAGGATCGTCCCAAAATAACTCCTGAGCTTCAATAATACTAAACTGGGGATTTTCTTTGCAGAATTGCTCAAATACGAAGTTTAGTCCTTTGTGGAAAGACTTTACTATGTGGATATTAGGAGACAAATCTTCCGTGATTGTGAAGAATGCGACATCGGTAGTACCACCTCCAATGTCTACCAATAAGTGCATTTTACCTCTTGAGAGACGCTTCCTGTTGGTCAGTGACTGTAAGCCGGCAAAAGCCTCAGGCAGTACACTTATACCGTAATCTTCAGCAAGAGATTTTGCTCCTGTCGTAGGAAGATCAATGGCTGCTATCAGTTCCTTATAGTTGGTGTTACAGAAGTCTTCTGGTGAATCAAATAAATCCACCAATCTTCTTGCTGCAACAAGTAGTTTACAAGCATGATTCTTAATCTGATCAGAGAGACGACTATTTGCACTTGTTGGAACTCCCATCTGAATGGCAACACTTTCCTCAAAGATTTCGTTCAAATGGATTTTTACGTGACGCTTGACAGTAAGCATTATATATGCCAAGTACCAGATACTTAATGTATCAGCGCTGACAATGTGGTTGGGATTCCACGTGAATGCTGTGGAGAATGAAGCAATCTTAAAATATCGGTAGAATTGTTGGATTCCTGCTTCAGATTCCCACACTTTTAGATTATGGTTATAATCATTTTGTAGATCATTCACTTGAGATTTCCAACTCTCATGAATCTCGTCAATTTCTCGGCATTTTTCCACCCATGCACTATGCTCTATTGCCCATTTTCGGTCTATAGCTTGGCAAGCCTGTTGCCATTCTTGAAGCTTAATGTCATTGAGGTCTTTTCCGTTATTGATTGCGAGCAACTTTTCTTTCCAGTCCAGCTCTACTTTTACCGGCTTTCCAGGATACTTCTTTGTTGGTTCAGGTGGATAGACCATTAACGGTTCCAGAGGAAATTCTGGTAATTTAGGCTTAGCTGATCTGGAAGTCATACACTTAGCCTTATCAACATATCCAATGCTGATAGTCTCGTCCTTGTTTATCTGAATGATAGACGGCAGCAATGTGGTTGTGCTGCCATCTGGCATTTCAAATTCTATGAATTCGTGAATAGTTTCATTATATGGTCTGTAGCTCATGCAGAGTTTTGACTGATGAGTTCCAAAGTCAAGTCCTAGTGTTATATCCATTGGCCTAAATTATCTGAATGTGACTGATAGAAATGAGGCGAGGTTCCTTTTCAAGAATCTTAGCACTGTTGATGGTGGCAATTGCATTGTCGCGCTCGAATTCCATCTTCTCGATGTTATATTTATCAATAGGCAAGACTTTTCTCGCTTTGTTTCTATCCTCTTCACTCCAAGCGTTTTGTGATTCGTCAAGGTGTCTTTGATATGTGCTCTGAAGGTGAGCAATCTGAACCTTATAATACTCAGTGTATTGCTTGATCTGCATATCCTTGTGAGACTCAATCATGATGATCTGGTCCTCGATAAAGTCTTTTCTCACATGGTTGACTCTTTCCTCCATTTCATAGCGCATGTTGATGATTTCATCGCTTGTCATCAATGATGCAGCTGCGTACGAAGCTGATGAAACGTCCTGTGACTTTGCATATATATAGTCTGCCTTAGTCTGATCTTCAACAGCGAGCCCTTCTTTTGCGTTATAAAGAATAGGGGTGAGGAATTCGATCTTCTGTGTTTTTCCAAACATGGTTTTCTCTGCTTCAAGAACATATAAACCCATGTAATAGTCTCCCGGCTCAATCTTTAATGTGTCATCCAGCATTGTGTGTTCAAGTTGGAAATTAAATGTCCTGTCAAACTTATTCTGACTGTTATTAAAGAATAAGTAAGCCGATGTTATCAGCGGATGATATGCATTGATGAACTCCAATTTCTTATTGGCGTATGCAACAGTCTGATTGAAGGTAAGTGCTATTTCGGTTAGCTCAAAGATACGTGATTTGAACTGACGATTAAGTACCTCTAAATCCTGTCCTTGTCCTACTGGATTAAATTCCTCCAGAAAGCTTGACAGAATCTTAGGTTGAGACAGAGGTAATTTCAATAAATACGCATCTTCAATAGTTGGGTGACTCTCAAGAACGCAAGAAGGTAAGCGCTTCTCTATCAAGAGGCGTACGAAGCTGTGTAGATCCTTCTCCGTCACATATCTGTTGTAGGTGTCAATCTTATTTATCTGCTTCTGGAAGTAGTCATCGTTAGTAAGGGTGTTTGTCAATCCCTCAGTGATTTGTTCAAGGTTCTGCCTTTCTGTAATTACGGCTTTAGCGACAGCATCTACCATTGCACGGTACTCCTCAGGAGTACGTTTGCTCATGTATAGTTCTTTCTCGAGCTTGACAAACCATTCCTGTATGTTGCGGATGCCATTCTTCTCAAGATCCTTATCAAGAATCGCCTCTAGGTCACCGATACAATTCTTGAAAATACCGATACGGTCCAGAAGTCTCGTGTATATGTCAACTTGAATCGAATCTTCCACAACGAGATTGTAGATGTGGACTTTTTCTGACTGCTGACCGAATCTGTCGATACGTCCGATTCTCTGCTCGACTACCATAGGGTTCCATGGCAGGTCATAGTTGACCATTGAGTTGCAGAACTGCATGTCAAGACCCTCGCTACCTACCTCTGAAGAAAGGAGGACAGTGAAGTTCTTTACATTCTTAAATTTCTCTATCAGGTTGAATCTGTCTTCTGACGGAACATCTCCATGGATGACAATTGTCTGATAGCCAAGCTTTGCCAATCGAATAGAAAGGTAACGAAGAGTATCTTTGAATACAGCGAATACAATAAGATGTCTGTGCCCGTCTTCTTTCAGTGCATCTATAATCTTCACCAGATTATCAACCTTCGAGTCTGGCATATCCTCAAACCTGTCAATGCCATCAATAAGGTCAGATGTCTTATTCATGTAAGCGAAGACGCTGCTGGAAACCATTCGTTTCCTTTGTAGCAGTCCGAGCCCTCCCGAACTTTCGTTTCTTGGATATTCATAGTCAGGATCAGCCAGTGCGTCATCAATTATATCTGGGTATTCCTCAATGACCCTATCGTAATATTCTCGTTCTTCTTCATGAAGCTTAACAATTGCAGTATGTGTGTCTCTTTCCGCCTGTGAATAGTCAGTAGTGATTTCCTTCTTGCGTGTTCGCGAGAATATGTTGTTCATTGGACTTAACGAAGACAGATCGAACTGGATGCGGACACGAGTATCATTGTCTTCTGTACCTGTCTCCAGGTCTCGGATAATACGTTGGTACAATGGAGAGTCTTTGAATCGCTCTTCAATTGTTGTGGTTTCGCGGTAGCAATACAGATCATCCTCTCCGATTGTGTAGTATGAACTGAATTCAGCCTCTCTAAGGAACTCTCTGATAGTGGGGAAGGCAATATTGCTATTTACCTGAGAGATTGCAGAGATAAACGGTGCATTTACTGCTAGTGAGTTCTGGAATACTGCATATTTGCCATATTGTTCTGGGTCAAGAAGAGACAAAAGATTAAAGAGGTTCTCCTCGCTGATCATCACTGGAGTAGCTGTCAGGAATACAGCCGCGCAAGGCCTTTCAAGCATCTTTTTCATGCCATAGAATGCTTGATTCCTATTTCGCATCCTGTGAGCCTCATCACATAGGATAAAGTTGAAATACTTGTTGCTTTCATCCATCAATGCCAGCAACTTGTTCTTATCGTTGTCTCGAATCTTTTCATAGTTAACGATAGCTCTGACAAATCCATCCTTGTTTTTTAGATCGCTGACCAGAGCGTCCATCTCATAGATAGTAAAGTCAAAACCGAATTTATCCTTAAGTTCTGCCTGCCACTTCTCCTGAAGAGATTTTGGGCAAACGATGAGTGCATTCTTGAGCTCTCTTCGTGAATGCAGTTCCAACATGATATGTCCGGCCTCGATAGTCTTACCGAGTCCGACCTCATCAGCAATCAGTATGCGATGATTGCGGGAGTTCAGGAATTTCAGCAATGGCTTGAACTGATATGCTTTAAAGATTGTCTTTGAAGCCTTGAGCGATGAAATGGTGTTATTGTTGGTGTTGCGTATCTTGTATGATGTGTTGATGCAGGCAAAATCTGCATTGGAACCGTAGATACCTTTAGCGCAACAGTCAAACGGGTCATCTTGATTGACTATAGGAATAAGGTTGGCCTCTAATGCAGGTTTTCTTTGACCGTTTTCAAATATAACCTCATATAGCTGCTTTCCTGGTTTCTTTGGGTACACCATGACAATAGTACCGATCTCATTTGATGAAACCGATTGCACTACATCTCCAATATTAAATTTTGCCATGTTAACGTCTTATTTACTTTGTTTCTGTCTCCGTTCTGAACTATTCATCCTCATTTCATCGAACATCGATGAAATGAGGAGTATAGATGTTAGATAACCATTATCTCTGGTAGGGTAGTAAATAGCTATCTCCTAGTTTCTTATACAGTTTTCGCTCGTCAGTAACTGCGAAACCGGTACTTCTGGCAATCTCGCCACCTCTTTGCCTCGAGAAATCTTCTCTTCTGCCATCAGGGAAAGTGATGTGTCCCCAATATCTGGCACATTTCGTCGCCTCTGTACCAGTGCGAGTCTGATATTGATATGGCTCTTCACGTTCTGTTATTGTTATCGTGCAGCCGTTGAATGTGCAAACTCCTATATCAAATTCAGTCTTTCTTGTCTGTAGAGACTCGTATGCTTTGTCTGTCGTCATCATATTATGCCAAGATTTTAACCTTCTATAAGACCACTATTCTCTTCTTTTTGTCTCGCTTCATCAAACTTTGCCTTCATCGTTGGATTGCCACGAGTAAGCTTCTTAATCGTGAGGTCATCTGTATCATTGTGCGCCAGTCTGAGGTAGTTTTCAGAACTGAGAAGGTCCTCCTTCATCTTCTGCAGTGATTTGATTGTCTTGTCAATCTGGTCAACTGCACTATTGAACTTGTCGCTGGCACGCTGGTAGTGATTACCGAACTTTGCCCTGAAGTCATTCAGCTTGTTCTCAAAATTGGTCACATCAACAGACTGCTGGCGAGCAAGAATTAGTTCACGCTGATATTCGATACTCTTTCTTGATGCCTGAGTCAGCAATGAAATCAAAGGCATGAAGAACTGAGGTCTGATGACAAACATCTTAGGATATCTATATGACATATCTACGATGCCTTCATTGTAGAACTCATTGTCTGCCTCGAGCAATGACACGAGTACAGCATACTCACATCCTTTATCATTCCTGTCCTTATCCAGCTTAGCAAGGAAGTCCTCATTCTTATGCTTGGTTGCTGTCTCGTCCATCTCGTTCTTCATTTCGAACATGATGGAAATGTACTCTACGCCATCAGCAAAGTCACGGAATATGAAGTCTCCCTTGCTGCCTCGACTTGCATCATTGTCCTTCTCGAAGTAAGCATTCGGATACATAGTGGTGCGAACGCGGTTGAATTCGTTGCTGCAGTGTGCCTCAAGACTCTCACCGATCATCTTGGTTGACAGCCTTGCCTTCAAGTCCTTATAGTAGTCTACGAGTTCCTGTTTCTGTTTAAGCTGTCTCTCGTAGTCCTCCTTGATGTTTGCTTCGCGGATAGTGGCCTCCTTCTGCTTGACATCAATCTGGCTACGCAACTCAATAAGGGTGCTCTCCTTCGCCTGAATAATGTCTTTGGCCTTATTCTGTTCTTCGAGAATAGCTACTCTTACCTTGTCATCATTCTGTGCAATGACAGCCTTGAGTCGTGCAATCTCTTCATTAGATTTGGATTTCTCCGCCTCCATCTCCAGTTTCTTGGCCTGATTGAAGTTATCAAGCTGTGCACGGAGCTGAACGATTTCATTATCCTTCTTGGATAATTCAATATCCTTGGCATTCAGCTTGCCCTGGAATTGCTGACTGAGTCTGATAGACTCTGCCTCCTGCTTGATCTCTGTCTGTTTTTGGATTTCTGCAAGACGTAATTTTACCTCTGCATCAAATTCCCGTGTCTTGACCTGACTTACGATTGCTGCATAATCTGCCTCATCAACTGAAAATACGTTGCCACACTGTGGACACTTGAGTTCTCTCATCTCTGAACTTCTTTAAAGGGTTGAACTTATTTATCTGATGCAAAGGTATTCAGCTGCTGTGCAGTCTTTCTGCATAGGAAAATTTATTTTTCAAAATTTGTATAATTTTACAATATTCCTGACTCTTCGAGATCGCGAACGCTATTTGAAACGACATATATATACATCGAACTGATAATTCTAGCCGCTGCGTTGATGTCCTCTTCTGATGCATTAGGGGAGAGATGAGCCTCGTCGTTTCTCCACTGTCTAAGCATGTCAAGATATGCCTTGAATTTCTGCTCATTTTCGTCAGTTGTGTACTTTAATCCTCTCAAGCAGTCAAATGCAAATATACATTCCGCAAGTCCCGGAGCCTTATCTGGGTTGTTCGGATTCCTTGGAACGTCATCGTGTGCAATCAAATAGTATAGCTTCTTCAAAAAGGCTTCATATTTAGCCACAAGTGAGTTAAAGTATGTTCTTTTCTCCAGTAGGCCGATTGAAGTGTTCACATATACGTTATTGAGCGCTGTCTTTATGAGTCCATCCACGCCGTCTAATTGAGGAATACTTGCTACGTTTAACGTGTATAAGAACGTGTCAATTACTTCCTTGAGATCGCGCATTCTATGCCTAAGACAAGCAAATTCTTCCTTGTGAAGTTCGTACAGAATATCCTTAAGTGTTTCCTCGTCATACGGGAAGCTTGAGGTTCTGGCAGTCCTTTCAGCTAATGCATCTACAAATCTTCTTACGAGGGTTAGGGTAAATGCTTGTTCTCGTTCAAGTATCTCTGCGAAGTTGTAGTATTTTTCAATCTCAAGTGCGACCTTTTCGTCAAACTTCTCTCGTACAATATTTATTAGAATGTCATAGTTGTTACCGGCATGGAAGGCATCAACCACTTCTGGATCAGATAATATGGCATCCCATATCTGTCGTAGAATCTTGTCGTTTTCATTCAAGATACCGATGAACGGGCTGTTCGCCATATTGAGAATCTCTGCAACCGGCACCTCATTTTCTGGACGTTTCTGACCAGGCTCACCTATTCTTGATGAATGGAGGGTCTGCTCCTCATCTTCAAGATGGAGTTGACCTTCAAATGACATTTGAATTCTTAGCTTGTCAAGATCGATCAGATCCATAATCTCCATCGGAAGAGTTTCCTTGGTGTATGGTAGGAATTTGTAGAAAATCTTGCAGAATATGTAGAAGCGCTCAAGGTCAGGATCGGTGAAATCTAAAAGCTGAGCAAGGAAACCATATTGGCGTACATATTTTGCTACAGTCTTACGGTAACGGTCTTTTGCTTCATCTTCAAGCGGTTTCACTCTTTCCTCTACGATACGATTGAGGATTGACGGTATTCCGCTTACGCCAGCACTTGTAATCAGTGCCTGGGCAACAGCATTAACCTCTGCCTCATTGAAGATATTCCATTTCTCAATGTCATCCTTAAGCATATATATGCGTTGAGTATCAACCTCACCCTCAAGCGTGGTTTCTGTATAATATGCCTGGAATGCTTTCTGTACCTTTTGTGCGTCATTCCTGAAGTCAATCACCATCGTGTCTTCCTTGCCTGGGTAGCAACGATTTAAGCGAGATAATGTCTGAATGCACTGTATACCACCTAGCGATCTGTCGACATACATAGTGTGCAGCAACGGTTGGTCGAATCCTGTCTGGAACTTTTCCGCTACGATAAGAATCTTATACTCATCTTCCTTGAATTTCTCGCGAATGCCATCATCATAAACATGGCCATCGTTCATATTGGCTTCAGTGCATTTACGTCCGTGGCTATCTTCTACTTCTCCAGAAAATGCTACAAGTGTCTTTATCTTGCCATCGTAGTTCTCAGCGATTAGCCTGTCAAGCAGGCGCTTGTAATCTGCAGCAGCTCTTCTTGAGTCACAGACAACCATGGCCTTAGCCTTATGGCCAATCTTGTTGATAGTGTGCTGCATGAAATGCTCAAGCATCATATGTGCCTTGCGGAGCATTATATAGGCATTCTTATTAAGCTCACCATAAATGACCTTAAGGGCTTTTTTCTCTTCAAAGAGCTTCTCCTTGTCCTCCTCTGGATTTACTTCAATGAGCTCAAACATTGTTTGGTAGCTCTTGTAATTTGCGAGTACATCGAGAATGAATTTCTCATCAATAGCCTGTCTCATCGAATATAGGTCGTGAGCCTTGCCTTTATCTGGACCGCTTTGAATACCATATATTGCGTATGTCTTATCTTTTGGGGTAGCTGTGAAGGCAAAGTAGCTGATGTGATTCATCATTCTGCGCATAACCTGCATATATGCAAGGAGTGCATCTACCTGATCTTCATACTCCTCTGGATTGAAATCTGAAACATTCTTCAAATCCTCATCAGTAGAGAGTGCATTGATGAGATCTTTTGCACTTTCATTTCCAATGGCAGTATGTGCCTCATCAACAATGATAGCATATTTGCGCTGCGTGTCTCTTTTGAGATCCTTGAGTGCATATGCGAATTTCTGAACTGTCGAGATTACTATACGATGTCCCTCGTTGAGTGCAACTGCTAGATTCTTTGAACCACGACGGATGTCCTTGACAGTACCTGCGACTGTCTGAAAGTTCACAACGTCATCTGCCATATTGCGATTAAGCACAATACGGTCAGTTACCATAATGATGCTGTCGAAAAGGGGAGTGTTGTCTGTGTTAGTCATATTGGCAAGTTGATGCGCCAACCATGCCATTGACTTAGTCTTACCAGATCCTGCTGAATGCTGAATAAGATAATTGTGACCTGGGCCTTCTTCAGCTGCCATAGTTCTCATCTTCCTTACAACTCTTAACTGATGGAATCGAGGGAAAATGACAACAGGCTTGCCGTCTTCATCATTATATCGTTTGATGAAGTTCTCAATTATATCAAGTAGGGAGTCTGCCTGAAGGATTTCTCTCCACATATATGCTGTAGGATACTCACCTTCGATAGGAGGATTTGTGCTGTCCTGATTAAATGGAAGGAATCGTGTCTGCTCACCATTCAGTTTAGTCGTCATGAATACGAAACTATTGTCCATTACGAAGTGAACAAGACAGTTCCTGAGCATGCGATTGACCGGAGAACGATGGAATCGATACTGATATATGCCGTGTCCATAGTTCTGGTTTGTTCCCTCATTCTTGAGCTCTAGAGTCATGAGTGGAAGACCATTCAGGAGAATACAAAGATCTAGACGGTTATCCTTATCGTCCCCTGAGGTGCTATATTTCATCTGCCTAACGACGCTGAATCGGTTGTTTAGATACAACTGATAATTCGGCGTCTCTGGTCCATCCAGCACAGGTTTAGGCATCATCAGTCTTATCTTTGCTCCCTTGATGGTGAACCCCTTATTGAAGAGAGTAAGAAGGCTGTCTCCTCGATTGAGCAGTTTGTTGATTTCCGCAACAACTGTTTCAGTTTCACATCCAGGGAAATGATTCTGAAGTTTCTGCCATGTTATAGGCTGAGCCTTCAGGAAATACTCTAGCATTTCGCTGTCAACCAGATTATCTATGTCAAACTGAGAGCTAGTACGTTTGTTGTAAAGTGGGCTAGCTGCAAGATAGTCAGCGATATGCTCTTCAAACTTAGCTTCATTCAGCAGATTCATATGCAAATGTTTTATGTTGTTTAACAAACTTTTATTTTTCCTGTCACAGCCTCTGTGATAATACTTTGCTTCAACTCATTCAATAGCTCGATACGGCGTTTAGCTTTTGATATTTGAATGTCAAAAGACTTTTCTTTCTCTTTTATGTAGTTCACAATATATTGTTGTTCAATGAATGGTGGTAGAATTATAATTGTATCACCTATTTGAGTCGAATTTAGATGAGGAAGTAGTGCTCCTGTTTTGGTTTGAAGCATAAGTTCCTTGCCAATACAACTTCTAAGGTAATATGATAGATATTCAGATGAAACAACACTATTGTTGACAGATAAAATTATAAGTGCATGACAATTGCATTTATCATACTTGTCATCAACTAATGCAATTTGACCTATATCACCAGTTTGAACTACAACTATATTACCTTTTCTTAATTTAGGATGTTTTTTAGCCCAATTCTCTGAAACATAATATTCTTCTCGTTCAAATAGTATTTTTCCATCTTTGATATGAACAGATTGTATATATGGTATACCTGTTTCTACATATAAATCTCTAGTAGGACCAACATATCCATTTCTAATACTTTTACATAATGTTTTTAATCTGCGTACAGAGAAATTGCTAGCAATTTCACCAATCCATTCATTCCCGCTGTATTTCATTTGGATGTCTGAATCTAAGCCTTTAGTTACAGCGTTGGTAATTGTAGTTTGTTTTAACTCATTTAGTAACTCTATCTTCCGCTTCTGTGTATCAATGGCTTTATTAATTTTACCACACTTTTCATCAAGATAGGATGCAATGGCTTGTTGTTCTTGTAGAGATGGTACGAAGATAGTTTGACCTAAATATTCGCCGACTTTGAGGTTTTGAATGCCTGTGGTCTGGTTAAAATACAACAGGTTCTCCTTATTAGCGTACATCGCATAGAAATAATAATAAAGGAAATCAGTATTATGGAATTTATCCACAGAAACGAAGTGAACGAAATTAGAACAAGTGGCTTTATCATCGTAATTAAATCTTACAACACGTCCTACTGGTGTTGCATCACCACCACCTGACTTTTCTATAAGGAGGCATCCTTCTGTTAGAAGTCTACCTTCGAGATCCGTAGCTGTAATATTACGCATAATGAGCTTGTCAAACCCTAAATATCCCTTTTGATAATCAAAGTCTGCTACACGAAAACATGCAATGTCGTTTTCATCGCCTTTCTCATCTTCTCCCCAAACACCTGCATTTGAATGGGCAAAAAGAAATTTTAAGCGAGATCTTTTCCATTGTGTTGGAACTTGTCCGATCCACGACATTCCGCTATCTTTATATTCCTTGTATTTCATTTAAAGCTCCAATTAAAGGTCGATACTATCATCCAAATTGTTAAGCTCGGCCATTATTACTTCAGCAGTACGCAACGGACGATATTTGTAGAAAATACGTGTAAAAGGGAATTCTACACCTAATTTATCTTTTGAGCGATCCATCCATGCATCTGAAGTATATGGCATTACCTCGCATTTAAAGTACTCATCGATGTCCTGTTTATGCGGAATCTTTTCAGTGTCATTTAAATTAGTATCTGCTACTAGATCGCTATTTTTATCTAAAGGTTTTTCGTGTACTGCTGGCGCCTCTTCATTAACAATTCCATAAGTACTGCGGAGTAATTTTAGTTCTGCAGCAGTGTGTTTAATCTTATTCTTCTTCAAGAATTCAAAGAAATCACTATCAGAACGTTTATCGTCTATGCCTTCGATCTCTGATACAGCCTTCAATATGGCATTCTTCTTACTCTTAGCATCAAATGTATCATCCTCACACAGAGATGCAAACTTCTCTGTAATGTTCTCAAACCAATAACGTAATGGTCGGCGGGTGACAACTGTAGTATAGCGAAAGTCATCATAGTCAAGCAATTTCGCAATTTGAAGCTGTTCTACTTCACCGGTTTTTTCAAATACAATATCTCTTGTAGCATCGTTATATGCGTTGTAGATGCTGAGAATATCTGCTGCCCCTTGTTCACTTACTTCAAATCTCTTCTTACCTAAATTCTTTTGAAGAAGTTTGGTATATTCGGCGTGTGCGGCATTAATGAAAAGCACCTTATCCTTGCGTTCAGCAGGACGCTTGTTGTCAAGGATCCACAAATATGTTGTAATGTCAGTGCCGTAGAATAGATTCTTAGGAAGAGCGACAATACAGTCAAGGAGATTCTTGTCAAGCAGCATTTTACGTATGTTGCTCCAACCGCTTCCTGCATCACCATTAAACAACGGAGAACCATTAAGTATGATTCCTATACGAGAGCCCTGCTGGTCATCCATCTTAGCAATCATATGCTGCAAGAAGAGGAGTGATCCATCATTGCTGCTAGGAAGACCGGCTTCAAATCTACCGCCAGGACGGTTGTCATCCTGCACGCGCTTCTTGACCTTCTCATCTTTTCCCCAGTCAACACCGAACGGTGGGTTCGCGAGCATAAAATTGAAAGTCTTTCCTTCTAACTTGTCGTCACCAAGAGTATCGCCACGGAAGAGCTGCTGATCAAGATTCTGATCTTCTCCTTTCATAAGAAGATCGGATTTACAGATAGCATATGTTTTCTCATTGAGCTCTTGGCCATACAGATATACCTTAAGGTCCTCTCTTCCTGACACTTCCTGAAGATATTCACGTCCTGCGGTTAACATACCTCCTGTTCCACAACATGGGTCATAGATAGAGAAGGCTCTACCAACCCCATAAAGTTCATTCTCTTTACCGCACATTGTTAATGAAACGAGCAGGCGAACGACTTCACGTGGAGTATAGAACTGTCCGGCTTTTGTGTTGCTAGACTCTTTTGAACGACGAATTACTATCTCAAAGACAGTTCCCATCATAGCATTGCTTACCTTGCTTGGGTGAAGGTCTGCGCGTTGTACAAAAAGCTGAATGACAGAGAATAATTTGTCATGACGTTCTAGGCGGCTATAAATTGGGGATAAGTCAAGTGTTTCGCTGTCTGTATCCGTATGGACAAAGTTTGCAAGGATATCCTTGACATTATCTGTGAATCCGTCTAAGTAGGTCTGGAATGATGACCCAATCTGGCCCGGCGCTCCAAGTAATCTTTCTAATGATAAGCCTGATATATTGAAGAATGTGAGTTTGTGTTGTTTCATCAAACTCTTCAGTTTTATATTCTGCATTACTATAGGCTTATCCTTAATAGCTTCCATCTCAGCCATGATGGCATCTCTATGCTCATCAAGAACACAATCAAGACGACGCAAGAGAGTGAAAGGAAGGATTACATCTTCCACTTCTGCATCATCATATAGATTTCTGATAATCTCTTTTATATCCCAGATTACATTTGCTAATTCTTGCTCTGTCATATCTTGTATAATATTTATTCGTCGATTTTATCGTATTTTGCGAAGTATGGATACTTGGACTTTGTCCGCCTATTGGTGTTATCTGCAACCTCCTTTAATCTCATTTTTCCGGATTCCCAATGTGATATAATGACTGTGCATTCTCCACAATGCCAATCCCCATCATTGTCTTTTTCGGGAACAAATATTTGCCCTTCGTACTTTGATTTCTTGTCGTCTAGCTCTTGCGCCTTAGGTAATGTTTTGCATTTCGCAAGATTCTCCTCCCTGTTCTTGTTTGCAGTTATGTAGTTGCTAAACCATGTTATCACCTCACACATCTGCAACGCTAGACCGTAAATCAAGTACTTTGAGTGTGCACTTCTTAGTATACTTTCTACTTTTATGAGATCATCGCTATCTAGTTCAACGGTGTGGGAGTGAACATTGCCAAACTCCAAAACAGAACGAATGATGCTTTCAATATATGTCGGTATAATTCTATCACCAGGCTCTCCATATCTTACTCCTACCTTCTCAGCATCCTTGCCTGCAATGTAAAAAGAGCATTGATTTAGATTCACTAAACCATTCGGTATACATTCATCAGGAATAATACCGACTTTGTTGCAAGCGCGGAAAAGGTATTCAACCAATTGCCTCAATTGATTGTAATGATGAACAGGCTTAAATGAAGATGCTTTTTCTGCAAAGTGCATCGGCACGAAAATGTCCAGAAGAATCGCATCAGTGTACTCCGAAATGCCTAATGATTCAAGAGAATGGAAGACGGTTTCGTATATGGCTCGTACTTGCATTGCTTCAGCTTTCTCAATCTCTGCAACAATGTCTTCCATCAGTTGGATGTCATCTGTCTCCTTCTCATAATATTTGCCAACCAGTTCCTCAAACTCTTCATTGTCCAATAGATCGGGTTGTCCTGTTGATATGAAATATGGGATTGCTTTGACAGCGGAAAGACGGTCGAGTTGCTCCTTTGCTTTACGTAAACCTTTGAGTCTTGCTACTTCATTTTCGCTTTCATCGAACATCTTGGCATCGAGAAGTACTGCATGCCATTTATCCAGATTCTGTTCTAGAGCCTCCATCCCCGCTTTGCGGGTTTTAAACGGCCAGAGCTTGAGACGATATACCTCCTCGCACTCTTGCATGAAAGAAGGCATTTCGTCCCATTCGTCATCAATCCAAAGTATGTTGTACAGTTTATTCATCGTCGTGTTTAGAAATTGGTAGAAGAATCCTGATTACTGTATTTTCGTTGTCCTGAAATACATCATAATCACCCTTATAATGTTCAACAGTTAATTTTACCCGGTTGCCTCCATACCCATCTCCGGCTTTAGGACCTCCCTTTCCTCCTTTGAGACCGTATCTGAGTTTATCCATTCCTTCTGGTAGAGGATTTCCGTTATTGACAAAGTCAATTTGAAACATACCTCGTTTTGCATCTACACTGAGGTTTATAGATAGCTCGTATGCGTTATTGTCAGGATCTGTAAAGCCATGCTCTATTGCGTTTTCCAGAATGTTATTGACCATTCGTTTAAAGTCAATAGGTGCTATCTCTACGTTCAGAGGTGTCGTCTTAATATATTCGGTCTTTTCTGATTTGAATTCGAAGAATCCATTAAGTATTGAAAATTCTTTTGTGGATGTCTTCCCCTTCAATAAACCAGTTTCGATCAAAGCGTTGATATCAGGATTGTATACGAGTTCATATCCTGATGTTTCCGCATTGTGGTTTGCTTCAAGATCCCCGAAAAACTGATTTATGTTGAAGGTTTCAGACTTTTCAAATCTTTCTTCTTTGCTGAAGATGTTTACCAACTGCGATAGCGATTCTAGAGCAACGTGGTATCTATCCATTTCCTCCTTCATCTTTTGTTGAAAATCTGGCATAGACTGATAGTTTTCAACATACCTGCGCAGAGTTCGTTCAGTACACCTTAATTCTCTGAAGTACTTTTTGGTGTCATGTTTTCTTGACTTCACCTCATTGATGTAGTCCGCCTTCATCTTGTCAATGACTTCTTGCAGACCCATATCTCTTGCTTTTGCAAGTTTGTCCTGATAGATGGCTTCCTTTACAACGAGCTGCTGCTGTTCGTAATTGAACGCAGGGAATCCAATCTTTGTCTTCAGAAGAACTTCTTTGCTGATTCTAGGGATTACTCCAAAGGTACTATGAGCGCGTCTCAATAGCTCGTAGCATAAGTACTCAGGATTTACCCACTTTTTATCCGACTTAATCCTAAAAGCAGCAACATTGGGGTGGACAAAAATCGGATTTTGTGACGATGCCTCACAGAATGTTGGTTTGAGTTCCCTTGTCATTGAGAACAGAAGAACAGGTTCTTCGACTTTGGTCGCTAAGTTGAGTGAGTTGCTTAACTCAAAACTTTCGACACTACGTGTACAATCAATCCCTTCTGTAGCAAGATCGCTGATTTTAGCAAGGTGTCCCTCCTGCTCAGGAAATCTTTTTGTGCCGGGGCAAGGCTCAATGACTTCCTCAAGTTTAACTACTTGATATCCTTCAGGGAATAAGATTTGCTCAGATGGAGCAAACACCTTCGGATATATCATGTAGTTATTCGAGCGAATCTCCTCATTTGAAATTAAGGCGGAGCCAGGCATTTCGCCCTCATTATTGAGCTTGTTGAAAACGCCTTCAATTGAGAGACTGTTGCTACGTCCATCAGCTATGAAGCAGTCGCTTGCATCAATGAAACGTACATAGCCTGATCTCTCTTTCTTCTTGTTGACTACAATGATTACTGTGTCAATCGCTGTAGCGGAAAAGAGATTTTGCGGAAGAAGAATCACTGTTTCAAGAATATCTTCATTCACAATCTGAGCAATGACCTCCTTAATGTTCTCATTACTTGAAGTTGTGATAGAGACAGGATAGACTCCTATACTTTTGATTCGGGTATCACGTGCTGACTCGGCCAGATATTGAAGATCGGCTGTTCTATATCTGGACTCAGGAAGTCTCAGAGCAAATGGTGGAGTCGAAACTATGTATTCGAATTTCTTGTTGTATGCCTTCCAGTGTGCATCTACAATGCTGTTTTCTAATTTGGCATTACTTCTGCCATTAATCAGAAGGTTCAATTTGCCGATGATGTAGTGTGTCTGGGAGAAGTCATGGCCTACATATGAGCAATCCTTTCCTATATTCATAGCATATGAACATATTCCAGAATATGGATTATATACCGAACCATTATTAGCCCCTAACAAGTGGCCAACAAGTGTGGTGATTTCCTCTGGTTGCGTGAAGACTCCAATTTCTCTACCATACTGCCTCTGCAATCTTTTGATGATCACATTAAACGCCCATGATGCATTGTTTTTGTACCACTCATCGGAGAGGGATATGAAGATTTCAGCAATCTCCATAAGGTATGTGGATTCCCATCGACGCATCCTAAAAATAGATTGCGTAGTGCCTGTCAATTCTTGAGCAGCCGAGTAGTTATGTGAGTCTACATCGAGTGCATATGCAAGCTCGTCGAAATGACAATCCAACGTGCTTGGTGCATCTGCTATGATTGCGCGACTCCTTATGCCTTCTTCTGCCCATCGTTTAGCAACTGTTTTGTCCGAGATGTCATCGATAAGCATATGCGCCATAAGCTTGAATCCGCCAGCTCCATCGTAATTATCTACAACACGAAGTGCCCTTTCCTTGGCAAGATAAAACATCAATAGAATCCAGAGTCGCTTCTCTGGATTCATGCCGAAGAATAGATCTACTGCGTGATTGAATTTCTCTGTCTCGTTGCTGAAATTTGTGTTTCCCTTTGTCATCATTTGCAATTAGGATTTGGTTTCACTTCTTGATTTCTGCTGCAAAGGTCAGCACTATCTGTGCAAAAGTTCTGCACAGGAAAATAAAATTTAAAACATTCCGCGATTTTTTTACTGAATTCCTCTCTAAACCAGGCCGGGGATAGTACTTCTACATCTGGTCCGAAGGAGAAAATCTGCTGCTCAAGTTCCAGAGTAGGGTATAGTGTAAGGCAAATTGTGCAATCATCTTCGCTTACTATTGTTTGCGACTTATGTATCGGCTTAGTCGTGACGTACTTAAATCGCTTAGGTGAAAATTTAAGATGCAGATTAATGATTTCAGCCTCAGAAGAATATGGCACAGTTACTCCTACTACGTGTTCAAAGTATGTGTTAAAGTCTGTGCTTGTATTCTTTATGAACACTATATTGCTCTGACGGATACTCTCTATTCTATCAAATGCCAAATTCTTGATTCTTTCTTCTTTTGAGTCAAGTCCAAACAGATACCAACGTCCGTTATATTGTTTTACATAATAAGGATGCAGAATATGCTTGTGGTGATTACCATTTGATGAAGTGTATTCTATCTCTAGCGGCTGTTGGTGGATTGTTGCATCGATAATTTCAGAGAGATATTCAATGCCCTTTAATTGTTCATTTTGTCCGAATGAGACTAGATTGTCAGCATTACCCTTAACGCCGAAACGAACCTCGAGGTTTGATATAATTTCCTCAAGCCAACCGTTTGATGGGAGTCCTCGATACTTGCTGAGCATTTCAATGGTGGAACGAAGATTCTGTACTTCCGCGACAGATAGCTCGTTCTTGTAAATTGAAAATCCCTCTACAGAGTATCTGTAATAGCATTTCTTGCCATCGAATGGAATTGCGTCAAGATATACGTCATCTGGCAGCATCTTTCGTATAGCGTTAAGATCGCTGCGTAGTTGGCGCATCATGATTGTAGACTTGCTGCCGTTTGCGTCATATAACTGATCATTAACCATCTCGAGTAAGTCTTCGATGGTATATTTATGACGCATATCAGATAAGCATCTGTCTAAAATCAAAAATCTATGTTCTGCGTTTTTGTTTTTAGGCATGTTTGGGGTTATGTATTGCTCAGGATATTTTTCAAAAATAACAATTATTTCTCATATCTGTGCAGATTTTCTGCATAAACGATATTATATGATATTTAAATTATATTGAAGCATTGAGTTTATATGCTTTTTATGAAAATCTAATAAATACTCTATAAGTATTTGAGAACTTACCACCTCCACTTGATCAGCTAGTCCGATTACGAATCTCCCGACTCCAGCAGGATCTTTAACGCTCCCTTTGAACCACCAATATTTGCCATCAAAGCTGATATATTGTCCTGATAGGGGATACTCCTCAATGAGTAAGTTCTTGGCCTTGAGTGTCATCTTAAGGATAACTGGGATATCCTCTTTCCCTGTCATTCTAAAGCAGTCAGTCACAATCTTCTTATGCTTATCCTCGTGCTGCCAATCGATGAGGGAGACTTCAACGCGTCCAATCCTAGATATCTTGAATACCTTCATGATACCTGTAGAAACCTCGTAAGCGTATACGTCAGTATAGTTAGTGGAGAATTTTGTTGGCTCAACCAAACGGTCGGATATACACATTGTGTTTCCGGACTCGTAGCCCACAAGAGTGACCTGTTTCTTCTCATCAATTGCCTGACGAAGTCTCATAATATTCTCGCCGGCAATCTTGTTTCCGATTATCTCAGTGACGCTTGTTGCGTCGAATAGGGCCGTAAGTTTCTTTTCTAGATTGATCGCAACCTGACAATCACTTGTTAGTGCTCCTAGAAGATTGTGAAGAAGGTAAGCCTCTTCGTCTGACAGATGTATTAGCTGGGACAGTTCTATCTTGTGACATGTGTTGCTCATGAGCTTATGTATGCCAGAGCCTTTCTTTTTCATTGTGAATCCTGCAACCTTAAGCGAATCTAAATACCTGAAAATGCTTCTTCTAGATGTCTCCAGTCTGTCCATGAGTTCCTGTATAGTGTAGTCGACATTACTGGATAGCAATTCCATAAGTTTGAGCAGTCTTACGATTCTTCCGTGATCCATTGGTTAGAAATGTTGGGGTTAATCAAAAGGGGGTATCACGAATCGCTTCATGATGCCCCCAAATCGTCTTTCAAAAAAAGCGTGGATTTCACCCATTAACTCTCAGGTGTGCAGGCCTTTGGATATAATGAGCTACGTCCACGCCAAAGCGCAGACGTAATTGCCCATTGTCCTCTATCCTTTAAAAAATTGCACGTTTGAGAGTGAGTCCAACGACAGTTACGTAAGTATGTATGTTGCGTATTGTTTTCTACAATGCTTTTACAAAGATAGATAATTTTCTGAAATCAATATCTCGCGGTATTCAAAATTGATAATAACGATAATATCTGCATTCAATGCTATCATTACTGCAAATATTTTTTCGAGTGCCGTTAGATGGCACTCCTGCAATATAAATTCGCGCCGAAAGTTGAATTTACAGTGAAATGACATTAGAGAAAATAAGTTCCTGAGCCTGTAGAGGCTCTATGACATCCCCGTATTCGCAGATCTCTCAGCTGGGCTGTTCTGCTGTGACTAATTTGATCATCATTGGTCAGCGATGATGATCAAATCCGCCAGAAGCTTACATCACATCCGAAACCGATCTTCCGCGACGCATCGGGGTCCCTGTCACTTGAGCCCATTGGTCTCAGGAACCAAATATCACTAACTAAACAACACTTTTTATGAACGATTCAATGAATCCAAACCGTGAGCACGTCTCACATCTAACCGTTTGTGAAAATGAGCATCTGCATCAGGCTCGAATCACTGCACTTGACTCTACGGCAACTGCACTCCAGACAATCATCAAACAGCACGAACTGACAGAAGGAACTGGGGAGAGAGGACTCCAGGACATCGAGGCTGCCCTTAACAGCGCCGAGGATGCACTCTTCTACCTAGCGACAGCTTCGACAGTTGATGATATTGACAAGACCAGAGAATTGCTGAAGGAATACGGAAGGGAGGATCTGCTGCCATAATCATACCCTTTGGGTGGCCCTCAGAATTCCGCGAAATTCCATCGCTACAGTGAACTGCAAGAGACCGTTGTGTCTTCATTACCTTCTGCATCTGCTTTGTCGTAAACAAAAGCGCACGGCGCTGCGTTTTCTTTCGCACTCCCTTGCATAATCACCGACATCGCGATAGGAATAAAGCTACACCTGAAGGCCACCCAAATTGGTAATAACGATAGTAATAATAGCATGTGCTACTATTGTTAAAGTTAATACTTAATAAAGATATTGTTAAATATAACTGAATGTGTATATTTGCATATCATTAGATGGTTTCTCTGGTCATGATCTTGACCTAGCCATCAATTGCTAACATAAAATACTGTCAAACATGAGAACTATTTTCAACCTCTTCTTTGGTGTGATAAAGTTCACATTCAAAGCCATCTTCTGGTTCATCGGCATCATCTTCATGCTCGTATTGGGTAGCTGCCCGGACTAGTCAATCCTATAAATTTAATAATTACAAATCATGAAAAGATTCTTAATTTCAGGTATCAGCATGATGCTGCTATCAGTCGCATCCTTTGCCTCAGACAAGAGCAAGCAATATGACTATTTCCAAAGAGGGGCATTCTTCTCAGTGGATCTTTCTGCAGGAAATACATTCAATGAACGAATCAATACCTCCTATGGAATAGATATGACTGCCGGCTATCGCTTCTGTCCTCAGTTCGTATTTGCTGCAGGCTTTGGAGGCCATGCCTTTACAAATGCAACAGCGACCGTCAGCGGCGGAGAGCTGCGTAATAATCAGACTACTTCCGTCCCTGTATTCTTAAGACTTAGAAGTGATATTCTTGATAGGAAGGTCAGTCCTTATGTGCAGATAGATCTTGGCTACTCATTTGTCTTCCTATATTCGCGAGATGCGGCAGACAAGATCAAGTACAACGACCAGGTATTCATTCATAAGGTGAAGGATATGGGATTTGCTTCCTTGGATCTCTATGAAGAGTACTTCAGAGGACAGCATACAGATAAGACAGCTCAAGTAGTTGATGCACTTTGGAATGCAGAACTTTCTCGCCTGAAGCAGTTTACAAACGGTCGATACGAATACATCCCTATGGAAGATGTGCACGTTCAGTACGGCAAGAAGGGCCTCTTCTGCAATTTGGAGTTCGGCGCAGGATGGCAGGTGTGCGACAAAATTAGGATGAACGCAGGTATCTCAGCAGGTCTGTCGCAGTCATACTATGGAACGTGCCTGAGAACTAATGATAACAGGTTCCTTCAGTTCGGTAGAGTTGATTTCCTACCGTATGAGAAGGAAGAGAATAAGGTCTATGTCCGGACGTTAGGAACTCCGGATTTCAAGGATAGCTTCGAGCTTGACTTGAAGGTTAAGATTGGTTTTACTTTTTAATGAAAACGAGGAGTCCGCAGACCTGCAGGCTCCTCATTTTCTTGCTACTTACGCTTGAGTCTATTGAAGCTCCATGTCGGCATTGACTTCGTCAGTGTCGGCGAGTATGTCGTTCCGTCCTGAGAGTGGTAGTACGACAGGTTGGACGCATTCCAGGTCAGCGTGATAGGGTAGAGATCGGCGGTTGAACCTGAGTTCACTTTGATCTTTATCGTCACGCTAAGCGATGTAGGATGTGCTGCATGCTGATAGTTGTTTGCAGAACCGATTGAGTTGTGTGAGTCATAGAAGGTCTGTGCATATATTGCATCCATTCCTGCTTTGATTGCTCCTCCATCAATTGATGTCTTTGATGTTCCCACAGTGATACCTGTCAGTGTCTTGCTTATGCTCGCAGTACAGTAGTTGTCTTCACCTCCGAACCAAGTGCCACTAGGGAATGTCTCGACGTATCCGTTCACCGTTCCGGTGATGCTCACATCAAGCTTGATGTTATATTTGTTTCCACTTGTGCAGCTGGCGTAGAGCTGACCTGCTGATGAATCATACGTCAATACAAGGTTGTATGGTCCGGAGTTGAATCTAGTTACCATGCTGGATAGATTCTTGGCAGTGATACTAGTGAACGAATCCAGCGAGGTGTTTGGCTTCGAGATGAGGTTACCGTTACTGTAGAGCCACATTCCCTTGTTGTTCCAGCCTGGATTCTCAGGATCATCGCCATAGATGATGCCGTATTTCATGGATCCGTCATCAAGATTGTCTACTATCTTGACCTCTCCACTGTATAGCCTTCCTGAAGGAAGCTTAACATCGAAGAGATGATGTAGAGACTCTTGTCCTCTCTGGTCAACCATCTGAACCCTGTAACAGTCATTGGTCTCCAATCCGTATAGTGGATAAACCATCAGATTACCGTCAGAAGTGAATGGGTCTCCTTCGCTATTTCGTTCACTATAGATGGTCGTGCCGTAGCCATAGAGCGGCAGGGAACTGCCATAGTAAGAGCTTGTGATGTACGATACTCTGTTGATGGTGATGTTGTTGTTTACGTCATCAAGGTACTCATTCCTGCTGATGGCATTCCAGTCAGTGTTGGATGTGTTCACCTGCCATGCCTGGATAGTCAGTGGCAGATTTGAAGGATTGTCCACCTTCAGTGAAGCTTGGGTCGAGTGATACTTTGCCCAGCCGTTGTCAACCACTGTAAGGGTAATGGGCTGAAGTGCCAAATCCACGGTATACACGTTATAGATACTATGATTATTCTCATCGATGTCGATGCTGATTACTCGTGAACCCCTGACTGCTCGGCTCAGTTCGTAGTTCATA
>JBGVEC010000060.1:0-4466 GCA_045119815.1 Paludibacteraceae bacterium
GTTGCAGTGCAAAGCAGAGCCACCAGTGAGGTGCTCAATATACTTGCGACCATGCAAACGGAACTTATCCAACACATTCAGAGATGTGTCCTCTACGATATAGAAATAGCTGTTGTAGCAGTCGCGAGGCACTTGGTAGCCATCTTCGCGATCCCACTTAGCATGCTTCACACCCACATTCTCCGCAGGAATCATCTCGCAGTTGAACATCACATTCTTGGTTCGGTAGTCCTTGTTGAGGCGTTCGATGATGCCCAATACATCTTGTACGAAATGTTCATACTGAGGGTTGTCGTTGATTTCAATACCCAAGAACTCGGCAGCCTCTACCATACCATTGACACCGATGGTAAGATACTGGCGGTTGATATTGATGAAGCCCGAATCGAAGAGAGGCAACATACCTTGCTCTTGCAATTGACGGAGGTTCTCGTTGTAAGCGAGTTGCACCTTGTGCATGAGGTCAACAACCTCTTCGATATAGGTTTGGTATGCCATGCCTTGACGCACTGCATATTGTACGACACGGTTGAGGTTGAGGGTGAGCACACTCTTGGAACCTGTGCTGACACCACCTGCACCCAGGGTGTAGCTGAAGCCATTGTCGGTGATCTCGTTGCGCAGACGGCAGCAAGATGCTAGTGAATCGGCATTATCGCTCAAATAAGTAAAGAAGGAGTGACCTTCAGCATACATCTCGGCTGTGAATTCGGCGTACTCTTTGTCCTTGACATCGCCATTCTCGCTAAGCAATGCCATCGTCTCCACAGGGAAAGTCAGCACTGCGCGCAGACGCTCGGCATTGAACCACTTCATGAAGCGCTTTTGCAACCAGTTGAGCGACTCCCAACGAGGGCGGCTGCCATCAGGGAAACGGAACTCACCAAAGATACTCTCGAAATAATAGCGGTCGTAGTAGCTGATATTCCAGAACACCGATTGGAAATTACGCGCGCCTGAAGGTTGGTTAAGCGAATATACCACTTGTTGGAAACAGTCGGTGATCACTTTGTCAATCGTGCGTTGGCGTTTGCTCAGATCCACCACCTCATCGGCACGGAGATAATAATCCTCGCCATACTCTTGCTCGATGAAATAGTTCATATACATCAAGAACTCAGGCGTAGCGCAAGCACCGCTCAGCATGGATGATACCATGAACACCATATTGATGAACCCACCGCAGAACGACTTGAGGTTGGTTGGCGGTGTAGCATTGCCACCGATGGCTTTGGTGCCTTCGAGCAGCCAAGGGTACATGGTGATGCTGGCGCAATAGTTGGCAAGACTGGTCTCGTCGTTTTTGTAGATGAAGTGCTGCTTGAGCAATGCGATGTATTTGTCTGCCAGCTCCTTACCGAACATCATCTCAATTCGATCGGTAAGCATACGGCGGTTGAGGCGGATATAATTTGCCTTTGGCAACTCACCAATGAGGGTGGCGATATTCTTCTTCTCTACATTGGCGTTGGCATCGTACTTGCTACCCGTAGCGGCGTTGCTGGCACTGCAGTAGTTGAGCAGGAAGTCCAGTTTCTCCAGCGTCTCGCGGTCTTTGGTGTGGCGATAACGATAGATCATATAGTTTTTGGCAACGATGTAGTAGCGCTCTGCCATAAGAGCCACCTCTACTTGGTTTTGAATCTCCTCCACAGTGATGCCATTATGGATGCGCAAGTGCGAGAGAAGAGTGGTCATAGTGTCCTCCGTGGCGAAAGAGCCAGATGCCAAGAACGCTTTGTTGATAGCGTTTTTGATTTTGTCAACAGAAAATACTTCGGATTTTCCGTCGCGTTTGATGATATTAGTTTCCATATAGTGATGTGTTATTTTGCGGATAAATAAAAATATCTTTTCCTTGTTCGGGAAAAGATAACAACATTGCCAACGCAAAAATACCTCAGTAGATATCCTGCCTTTGTGATACAATCTCGCTATCCTTCCTCGAGGATGTGTGTCGATTAGTGGTATGCGGCAGGTCTTCTGACTTACTCCGCGACTCTGAGTCTTCCCACCCCAAGGCAGTGACGTGTTTTGAGCCGTTAGCGAACCCATTGGGCTGTGCTACAGGAGCTTACAGCAGCGGGACTGTGCAGGACTCTCACCTGCTTCCCTTTTCATTCTACTTGCGTAGAAACCGCAGACATGATTTGGGTTTTCCAAATCGAGCGCAAAGGTAGTGCTTTTTTGTGAATTGTGCAAATTTTTGGGCAAGAATTTTTCTACAAAAATACAAAAGTTATCCAAAATAAAATCGTACTCTGCTGATAATGTGCAGAATACAATTTTTGCGATATATAAAAAGTTTTCTATTTATAAAAACGCATGTTAGCAGTCGATTAAAAACCCAAATCGATTATTAGCTGTCACTCATAGCAGAAATGGACACGAAAAATACTAACTACTAATAATCGATTTGGGATTAATAATCACAAGAATAACAATATCATTAGCTGTCCTGTCAAGACACGTAGGAACATTGTCATTGGGTAAACCGTTGAATATGCCACAGCAGCGCGGTCGTTAATAGAAGATACGGTAGTGGCATAGGCTAAGGCAGGAGGGTCAGTGGTACTACCTGCCAACAAGCCCATCAGTGTGAAATAGTCAAGTTTGAGCCACAAACGGGCAACTACACCCACCAATAATAATGGAATAAGGGTGATAATTACACCATAACCAATCCACATATAGCCACCATCAAGCAAGGTAGGAATAAAAGTCTTACCCGCACCAAAGCCCACTGCCGCCAAGAACATCGCAATACCAATCTCGCGAATCATCAAGTTGGCGCTACTAGTTGTGTAGGTAACGATGTGCATCTTTGGTCCAAAGCAACTCATCAAAATAGCCACGATTAGCGCTCCACCTGCAATACCCAATTTGAATGGTTGCCCTAAGCCCGGTAACGCAATTGGCAACACACCCGCTGCTACCCCCAAAGCCAATCCCAAGAAGATTGATGCTAAATTGGGAATATCCAAGCTCTTTGTAGAGTTACCAAATATTCTCTCTACTTGTTCTACGGCACGTTCTTCACCTACTAAGGTGATGCGATCGCCCAATTGTAGATACAGGTCGCGGGTTGCCAACAACTCGATACCTGCACGGCGAATACGTGTGATAGACACATGATATGTTGCACGCACATTCAAATCACCAATACGCTTGCCATTGAGCTCTGATTTAGTTACTATCACATGGCGAGATACCAAATGTGCTTGCGCTTTGGTATCTGTTGGAAGCGAAATCTCCATTCCAAGTAACAATACACTCTTCTCATTCTCCTTATCCACCACTATGCGAACACGATCGCCCACATGTAATATAGTATTTACATCTGGCATTTCTTCTTCGCCGTTAGGACGCACCAAACGTGAAACAATTAGATTCATATGGCAAAGTTGATTCAAATCGCGGATATGATTACCTTCTACCTGAGGGTTAGTCAATAGAATATCAATGCTATCTACTTCCTTCAGCACCTCGCTTTCTGTTGTTATGCGCGCTTCTTCCTTCTCTAATTTGATGCGAAACACCCATCGCATAACAAGAATGACCGTAATAATTCCCACTACACCCAATGGATATGCCATCGCATAACCACTAGCAATATTTGGATTTACGCTACCCGTCATATCTGTGAACGCTTGCTGTGCGGCACCCAAACCAGGGGTATTCGTCACCGCACCAAATAACACACCTGTCATTGTTGCAATATCTTCGCCAGAGAATAGATGAATAAGATATGCTGTTACACAAGAGAGAAGCACAATGCTAACTGCTAATAAATTGAGTTTGATACCGCCTTGACCAAACGAAGAGAAGAAACTTGGACCTACCTGCAAGCCAATGGAATATACAAATAATATCAACCCAAAGTCCTTGGAAAAGGTCTCAACCATAGGGTCAAGGTGCATACCAAAATGCGACATGGCAATGGCACAGAAGAGTATCCATGTAATACCAAGCGTGATACCCCTGAATCGTAAACGATGACTGAGATAAATGCCACAAGCAATCGCTACTGTGAGAATGAAAATAGAGTGCGGCACTCCACTACCTAAAAATAGATTATGTAACCAATCCATAATTATTAAATTAAATAGTTATATAAAAAACATATCTTTTCCTTTTTCGGGGAAAAGATAACAATCTTGCCTACATACAAGCACCCCTATGATGGGTGCTAATGCTTTGTGATACAATCTCGCTATCCCTCCTCGAGGATGTGTGTCGATTAGTCGTATGCGGCAGGTCTTCTGACTTACTCTGCGACTCAAAGTCTTCCCACCCCAAGGCAGTGACATGTTTTGAGCCGTTAGCGAACCCATTGGGTTGTGCTACAAGAGCTTACAGCAGCGGGACTGTGCAGGACTCTCACCTGCTTCCCTTTTCATTCTACTTGCGCAGAAACCGCAGACATGATTTGGGTTTTCCAAATCGAGCGCAAAGGTAGTGCTTTT
>JBGVEC010000061.1:0-14843 GCA_045119815.1 Paludibacteraceae bacterium
AATCGCCAAACAACAACCTATTAAGGAAATTTATCAACTCTTTTAGGATACTTAACAACCTTTTTAGGAAACCTATCAAAAAGTGACGATTCTTAAGAAACCTTTCCAGAAATAGTGTAAACCTTTTTTAGTTTTAATCAAACGGTGCTCAGTAGGATAGGCAAGAGATGTGAATCACATAGTTATCACATACTAATCTCATAGTAATCACATAGTGATAGTAGCATATGAACCCGTTATGAACCCGTAACTGCCCTGGGCAGTGTGGTTTAGTGGACGCCCTATGGGCTATTGTTTAGAGTTTAGGGGCGTGGAGAAAGAGTATTTGGGTTGTTAAATCAAAATAGACTATTGCATATCTCAAAAAAAAGCAGTACCTTTGCAAAAATTTTTTTTACAATGGGATATTGTTGCTTGAAAAGATTAGAATATATGAAGAATGTAAGATGGATGATATGCATGGTGTGCTTGGTGATGATGATGCCATTAGCCAATGCACAAGATTCAACCAGCGTTAAAGAAAGACCTAAAGTAGGATTGGTATTATCCGGTGGTGGCGCTAAAGGTGCAGCCCATGTGGGTGTGCTCAAGTACTTGGAAGACAATGGGATACCTATTGACTATATCGCAGGTACTAGCATGGGATCTGTAGTGGGTGGCATGTACGCCCTGGGATATTCTACGGATGAGATTCTGGATGTGCTCAGCAGTGCAGATTGGAATCGTCTCATAAGCAACGAGGTGGACAGAAGAAAAATATCTTTCACCCGCAAACTGGAGAACGAGACGATGGCGTTTACTGTACCATTTTCGCTAAAGCATAAAGAGGATATGCAGTCTAGAACGTTTAAGAACTCACTGCCTAAGGGTTTTGTGACGGGAGATAATATCATCAACCTCTTTAACTCGCTGGCTGTTGGGTATGCCGATTCGCTCTCGTTTGGTCAGTTGCCCATCCCATTCTTGTGTATAGCGACCGATATGTTGAGCGGTGAGGCAGCCGTATTGGATAAGGGCGAATTTACGAAAGCGTTGCGAGCGTCTATGGCGATACCCGTGTTGTTTGATCCTGTAAAAATGAATCAAACGCTCTATACGGATGGTGGATTGACCTGTAACTTCCCCGCCGAGCAATGTAAAGCGATGGGAGCAGATTATGTGATAGGTGTAAGTATGTCTCCAGGTCTGGAGGATAATCCCGAGAATCTCTCCTCTGTTTTGTCGCAAATCAAACAGCTCAAGGAAATCATGACCGATAAGGATTTTGATCGTTATCATGAGCAATGCGATATCTTTATTAGTCCCGATTTGAAGGGAGTAGGCATGTTGAGTTTTGATGCAGAGAGTGTGGCTCGCGTGACCCAGAGTGGTTATGAGGCGGCGTCAGCTCAGGCAGAAAAGTTTGAGGCGCTGAAGCGTGTAGTGTTCTCGCAATCAACGGATTCGGTACCTAAGAAAATAAATCGCAAGAAAGCGGTGAATATCATTAGAAATAAGGTGTTGATATCTGGGATAGAGTTTGTGGGTGTAAGTAAGGAGTTGGACAAGTGGATGCGTCGCGTATGTAGAGTGGATGTGGGTGATGTTGTGAATAAGAATGATATTGATGAGTCGGTGTCTATCTACTATGGAACGGGTAACTTCAAGAGTGTTACTTATACGCTTCACGAAGACCCAGTAACAAACGATGGATATATCTTGAGGTTTAATCTTGTGGAGAAGAATCCTCACGATTTTGGTTTGGGATTCCGCTTTGACTCGCAGGATATGCTCTCGGTGCTCTTGCATGTGGGAATCAATAGCAACCGAATGAGCGGTTTTAAGACGAATTTGGATGCCAAATTGGGTGGAAATCAATGGTTGAAGTTGAATGTATCATATGGACATTTGTTGTATCCCAAAATCAATTTTGCTTATCATTTTAGGAACTCCGAGTTGGATGTGTATGATATGGACCAACTGGAGATGAACGAGAAGTTTTTGCAGCATAAGTTTAGGGTTTATCTCTCTGAGAATCACACCAGAACGTTTAGTGTGGGTGCGGGTTTGGAAATGGAATTGATGACTCCAAGGAAGGTGATGTATTCGGATAAAATTGCGACTCAAGAGGCGGATTACAAGGGCGTGAATACGTTGGGAACTTTTGCTTATTTTGCTTTTGATAACCTCAATAAGAATCGCTTTGCTACGCGAGGAGTGAAGGGTAGGGTGGATTTTAATTGGAAGGATTGCACTTTTACGACTAAGGGTATAAGTAAGTTCCAATTGGCTTCGTTGGTTTATGGATTTGAGGGGTATGTGCCAGTGATTAAGGATCGGTTTGTTTTGGTGCCTCAGTTGTATGGCAGTTTTCTGTTTGGTAAGGGATCTGTCAGTGGTAAAGAAGGAGGATGGAATGATTTGTTCAAGGGGCCTGTACCTATGTATCCATATTTGAACAATATTATTGGCGGTGCTGAAATGGGACGATATATAGATCATCAGTTGCCTTTCATAGGTGTGAACAAGACGTCTTTTGCGTTTAATAATCTGGCGATTGCTCGACTTGATATGAGAGTGCGCGTACATAAAAATCATTATTTGACGGCTATGGTTAATTATGCTCGCTCAAGTATAGATTTCCCTAATTTCTTCAAGAAGAGCGATGAATTGCTTTGGGAGGGTCTCTACGCATATAACGCATCCAACTGGTGGGGTGCGGGAATACGATATTCGCTAGATACCAAAATAGGTCCGCTAGAGTTTGATATTAGTTCGTCTAATATATCCAAAAGCGTAAATCTCTATTTTAGCTTGGGATATTACTTCTAATTCGTTGCCCAAAGTGGTTCTAATTGCAAGCATTGCCGATAGATAAATCTATCTTTTTTCAAAAAAAATGCTCGTTTTCTTGCGTATGTGCATTTTTTGTTGTACCTTTGCACGCTTTTTTGCGGGTCTGTGCGCTTATGCGTATGCGTAGGGTATGGTTCGCACGAGAAAAAAGCAAAAAATAATGTTTAACTTTTAACGGAAAGTGAAGTCGTTTTGAGGCGAAAGGCTAAAGGCTAGAGGCGAAAGGCGATGTATAGGCTTTCCAAGAATGCTAAATTATGGCAGAAAATCTTTCACTCCAGAACTTCGACTGGGATGCATTTGAGAACGAAGCTCAAGGCAAACAAAACGAAGAATTAGTTGGTAAGTACGATCAAACCCTCAGCGCAATCAAAGATCAAGAGGTAGTAGAGGGTACAGTAATGTCTATCAACAAACGTGAGGTAGTAGTAAGCGTAGGCTTTAAGTCTGACGGCGTTGTACCTGCTGCTGAGTTCCGCTACAACCCTGAGTTGAAAGTAGGTGACAAAGTAGAGGTTTACGTAGAGAGCCAAGAGGACAAGAATGGTCAATTGGTACTTTCTCACAAAGAGGCTCGCGCAGCTCGTAGTTGGGACCGCGTAAACGAGGCTCTTGACAACAACGAGGTAGTTAAGGGTTACATCAAGTGCCGTACTAAGGGCGGTATGATTGTTGATGTATTGGGTACAGAGGCATTCTTGCCAGGTAGCCAAATCGACGTTAAGCCAATCCACGACTACGATGTATTCGTTGGCAAAACAATGGAATTCAAGATTGTTAAGGTTAATCCTGACTTCCGCAATGTGGTAGTTTCTCACAAGGCTCTCATCGAGGCTGAGTTGGAGGCTCAAAAACAAGAGATCATCTCTCACCTTGAGAAAGGTCAAGTACTTGAGGGTACCGTTAAAGCCGTTATGCCTTACGGTGTGTTCATGGACTTGGGTGGCGTAGATGGTTTGATCCACATCACCGATTTGAGCTGGGGCCGCGTAAGCGATCCAAACGAGTTGCTTAAGGCAGGTGATAAGATTAACGTAGTTATCCTTGACTTCGATGATGACAAGAAGCGTATTGCTCTTGGCTTGAAGCAATTGACCCCACACCCATGGGAGGCTTTGAGCGCAGACTTGAAAGTAGGTGATAAGATTGGTGGTAAGGTAGTAGTGATGGCTGACTACGGAGCATTCGTAGAGGTTGCTCCTGGCGTAGAGGGTCTCATCCACGTAAGCGAGATGAGCTGGAGCCAACACCTCCGTTCTGCAAATGACTTCGTGAAAGTTGGTCAAGAGGTAGAGGCAGTAATCTTGACTCTCGATCGCGATGAGCGCAAGATGTCTCTCGGTTTGAAACAACTCAAGAACGATCCTTGGGAGACCATCGATACCAAGTATGCTGTAGGTACACGTCACTTCGCTAAGGTTCGCAACTTCACCAACTTCGGTGTATTTGTTGAGATCGAGGAAGGCGTTGACGGCTTGATCCACATCAGCGACTTGAGTTGGACCAAGAAAATCAAACACCCTAACGAGTTTACCCAAATTGGTGCTGAGATTGAGGTTGCCGTTCTCGAAATCGATAAAGAGAACCGTCGTCTCTCTCTCGGTCACAAACAATTGGAGGAGAACCCATGGGACGAGCTTGCTGCTAAATACGGCGTAGATACAGTAGTATCTGGTAAAGTAGCAGAGGTTACAGACAAGGGTGCTGTAGTTGTACTTGAGGACGGTGTAGAGGGTTATTGCACCGCTCGTCACCTCCAAAAAGAGGACAAAGGCGCTACTGCTGTAGGCGAGGAATTGAACTTCAAGGTTATTGAGTTCAACCGCGAGGCTAAGCGTATCCTTCTCTCTCACCTCCGCACTTGGGAGGAGCGCAAAGAGGCTCCTGCTAAAGAAGTGAAGGCTAAGAAAGAGAAAGAGGCTCAGCCAGAGTTGCCAAAGATGGAGAAAACAACTCTCGGTGACCTCGGTGCTTTGGCTGACTTGCACGCTTCATTGGCTGCTGCTGAGAAACCAGCAAAAGCTAAAAAAGCAAGCAAGAAAGAAGAGGCTGCTGAGTAATCAACTCACATAAAAAAATGAGAGTCAAGGGTAACCTTGGCTCTCTTTTTTTATGGTTTAAAAGGTTTTAAAAGTTTTAGGAGTTTTAAAGGTGAAATGAGTGTATACTAACCTACCTTTAGAACAGCGGTACAGCCGCGATTAAATCTATTCCGACTTTTATCGCTCGTAGGTGGCGATATTGCCTTCAGATTCTTGGACGCTAACTTTGTAGCAATTCTCTACGTGGTCGCAGATCCAACGAGCGATGTTCTCTGAGGAAGGATTGACATCCAATACCTCGTTGATATACTTGTGGTCAAACGTTTCTTTGACTATTCGTTTGATGTGGGTGAAGTCAGTCACCATACCATCCTCGTTGAGTTCTTCTGATTTGCAATATACGGTAACTACAAAATTGTGTCCGTGTAAAGCTTCGCACTTGCTCTCGTAGCTGAGATGCAGATTGTGCGCAGCGGAGATGGTGATTCGTTTTTCTACGTAATACATGTTTTTAATGTTTAGTGTTTATAGTTTAAAGGCAAGGGTTAAATATATCCATGCCGAAGGCGGCGGTAAATGCATCTTGCTCTCGCAGGTTGGTAGGGGTGTCTAGTTGGATTCCCTGTTGTGGAGTCATTAGCATAATACGGTTGGATAATTTAATTGCCAAGTCCAATTCGTGTGTTGATATGAGGATTGTCTTGTTTTGTTCACGCGCGACGCGCCTAAGCAATTGTAATACGCGTATGCGATTGGGTAAGTCAAGATGAGCAGTGGGCTCATCTAATAATATAATAGGTGTCTCTTGAGCCAATGCTTTGGCTATCAGCGTGCGTTGTTTTTCTCCGTCGGAGTGGTCGTTAAAGAAGGTTTGTGCTGTGTTGCTGAGTCCTACATCTGCTAAAGATTGTTCAATAATCTGTTCGTCAGTGGTGGATAATCCTCCTAGAAAAGAGGTGTATGGATAGCGTCCCATAGCGACAACATCGTGCACCGTGGTGTTGTCTAGGCTTAGTCGCTCGGTGAGGACGAGGGCGATACTGGACGCTTCGCTACTGGACGGCGTTTCGCCTATTGGACGCCCTGTTGGGGTATTGGATATAGAGAATGTACCATCAAGGGCGGGTTGAAGTCCAGCGAGGGTGCGGAGTAGGGTAGATTTGCCACAGCCGTTAGGACCTAACATACAGACCATCTCGCCTGGATGTAACTCAAACTTCAAGTCGCGTTGTACGACGTGATTGTCATAACCAATGGTCAGATTATTCGTGGAAATAGACACGTTGTACACGATGAGAAATAGAGGTTAATACTTCGTATGGAATTGTTCCTAATTTGTTGGCTAGCTCTGCTATAGGCAGACGGTCGCCAAAAATCTCTACAATGTCTCCTACCTGTGCATCTGTACCCGTGATGTCAATCATCGCTTGATCCATACAGACATTACCCACCACAGGACAACGCTTGCCTCGTACTACGACTTCGCCACCATAGTTGGAGAATCGGCGGTCAAATCCATCGGCATATCCGATAGGGATGACTGCTATTTGGCGTGGTTCGTTGAGGGTCGTATGGCGACCATAACCAATAGTTTCTCCTGTATTCACCGTCTTGATACTCAAGATGGTGGTCTTGAGAGTGCAGACGTTTTTGAGGCGATAAGGCGAAAGGCTATTGGCGATAGGCAATGGACTATGAGGCGAAAGGAAGGAGAAGCCATACATACCAATGCCTAGGCGGCACATGTCGAAGTGGTATTCGGGGAATCGCTCAATACCTGCGGTATTGCAGATGTGCAATTTTGCGTTTAGTGTTGAGAGTTTAGTGTTTAGTGTTGTGGCACAGGATTGAAAGTAGGCTGCTTGCTCGTGGGTGAAGGAGTCAAACTGTGCTTCGTCGCTACCTGCCAAATGGGAGAAGATGCTCACTACTTGTACCGATTTTTGCCCATTTAGACGGGATGCGAGCTTGGTCATGTCCTCTTGGTAGAAGCCTAATCGATGCATACCGGAATCGATTTTGATGTGGACTTTAACATGCTCTAGCCCTTTGGATTCGGCGGCAGTAATGATATTCTCCAAGACCTGGAAGGAGTATATGTTAGGTTGTAGATTATTTTCTAGAATGAGGTCTAGTGCAGCCACTTCTGGGTCCATGATGATGATAGGCAGCGTGATGCCTGCTCGGCGTAATTCAACGCCTTCGTCGGCTACTGCAACGGCTAAGTAATCTACTAGTCCACTGTTTTGTAATGCGCGACTAACCTCCACACTACCAGCGCCATAGCCAAAGGCTTTGACCATGCAGGTGAGTTGGGTGTTAGGTTGAAGTAACGAGCGGAAATAGCGCACATTATCCACGAGTGCAGTGAGATTGACCTCTAGGATGGTCTCGTGTGTCTGTTGTAGAATACGCTGTGCGATGGTGTCTTCGTTATATCCTAGTGCTCGCATCACGGCAGCGCATGTGCGCACATTTTGATGGGTTGGATCTTCGATGACTACGGGGCAATTAGCAAATAATTGCATTTTCTCGGCACGCTTGGCTTGTAGAGATGGGAAGTTCTCTCCATGCTCTGGACCGATATAAGTGATAACGCCTATGGTAGGCTGGATGATGGATTGTAGGCGCTGCATCTCTCCTTGTTCGGAGATACCCGCTTCGAAGATGGCTAATTCGGTTTTGTCGCTCAGTTGCCAAATACTGAGAGGAACACCAATCTGCGAGTTGTAGGATTTGGGTGAGCGGGTGATGTGATAGTCCTCTTTGAGGAGTTGGTATAGCCATTCTTTGACGACCGTTTTGCCGTTGGAACCGGTGATTCCTATCACTGGTCCATGGTAGAGTGAGCGTTTGTAGATGGCTAGTTGTTGTAGGGCAGTCAGGGTGTCGTTGACTAAGATGAACACCGGATTGTCCTCTGTGTTAGCGAGTTTGAGTAGTTCAGGAAGGATAGGGTTGTTTTGCTCGATAACAAAACAACGAACTCCTCGTTGAATTAGGGTAGGGATATATGTCGCACCATTGTTGTTGTTTGTTTTGAAGGCAAAAAACAAGGTGTTGAGAGGTTTATTACCTAACTGGCGACTATCTATGAGTAGGTGTTGAATACGCAACAACTGCAAGTCGTCGGTGTTCCCAATAACTTGCAGTGGTTGAATGGCTTGTATGACTTGATGGATTATTAGCATCCTTCGAATTGTTGTAGGAAGCGAACGTCGTTCTCTGAGAACAAACGCAAGTCCTTAACGCGGTATTTGAGGTTGGTGATACGCTCTACACCTAAACCGAAGGCATAACCTGTATATACCTTAGAATCAATGCCGCAAGAATCCAGTACATTAGGGTCCACCATGCCACATCCGAGGATCTCAACCCAACCAGTACCTTTGCAGAAAGAACATCCTTTACCACCACAGAGGTCGCAAGAGATATCCATCTCGGCAGATGGCTCGGTGAATGGGAAGTAACTTGGACGGAGACGGATTTGCGTTTCAGGGCCAAACATCTCCTTTGCGAAATAGAGCAATACCTCTTTGAGGTCAGCAAAACTGACGTTTTTATCGATGTAAAGTCCTTCTACTTGGTGGAAGAAACAGTGTGCACGAGCAGAGATGGCTTCGTTGCGGTAAACACGACCTGGGCAGAGTACGCGGATAGGAGGCTCTTGGCTGAGCATGACGCGTGTTTGCACGCTAGAAGTGTGTGAGCGAAGGAGTATATCAGATGGCTTTTGTACACCAATCTCTTTCTCGATGAAGAAGGTGTCTTGCATGTCACGTGCAGGATGTTCAGGAGCAAAGTTCAGAAGTGAGTATACGTGGTTATCATCCTCTACTTCAGGACCTTCTGCTACGGTGAAACCTACGCGAGAGAAGATGTCGATAATTTGTTCGCGAACGAGTGAAAGAGGGTGGCGTGTACCGAGCGCAATAGGGTCTGGTGTGCGGGTGAGGTCTAGCTCGTCTGCCGCTGCCTTAGCGCCGCTCGCTTCTGCTGCTTCGCGAAGCTCGTTGATGCGTGCTTCGTAAGCTTGGCGTAGTTGGTTAAGTGCTTGACCAATCTCGCGTTTTTCCTCTTTAGGCACTTCGCGAAACTCGTTGAAGAGTTCGGTAACTTGACCTTTCTTACTGAGGTACTTAATACGTAGCGCCTCTACTTGTTCGGCGTTGGTAGCTTGCAATTCAGCCACTTGGCTGAGCAAGGATTCTATTTTTTCTTTGATACTCATAATCGCAGTTGTATAATTCAGCCTGCAAAGGTAGTAAAAATATTGCATATATGCAAATTTTTTTAGTTGAAAGTTATTAAACCGAACTTTTGGCTTGAAAATTTGCGTATGTCAAAAAAAAGTTGTACCTTTGCAGGCTTTTTATGCGCACTCACGCGTGAGCGCGAGCATGAACATACGTGTTTATACGTGAAGAAACTATTCGTCATATTAATTTTGGTAACACTTTGTATCTCAATACAAGGTCAGGAGACTGCGTTGGATTCTGTGGTGTCAGAGTCTGCTGCGCCTGTCAAGGAGGCCTTAGATGCTCGGATTGAATATTCATCTGCCGACTCTATGAAGGTTACGGGTAAGGGAATCGCTTATTTATATGGCTCGGGTGAATTGCAGTATCAGAGTATGAACTTGACGGCGGAATATATTCGCATGTGTATGGATAGTAGTACATTGTATGCGGCTGGCGTTTTGGATACGATAGAGGATGAGTGGATAGGTAGGCCTGTTTTTACGGAAGGTGAGGATAGTTACGAGACGAGTGAAATTAACTATAATTTGAAGACGCAAAAAGGTTTTATTCGCAATGCGGTAACTGAACAAGCGGAGGGCTATGTGATAGCGGATCGAACCAAAAAAGTGGATGATGGTTTGTTGATGATGGCAGGTGGAAAATACACCACTTGTGATGATCATGATCATCCTCACTTTTACTTGCAAATGACAAAAGCCAAAGTGAAGCCAGGTAGTTATATAGCGACTGGTCCTGCGTACTTGGTGGTGGGAGATGTGCCATTGCCTTTGGCGATACCTTTTGGATTCTTTCCATTTACGGATAATTACTCGAGTGGTTTCATAATGCCTAATTTTGGAGATGACTATACGCGCGGACTGTATATGACGGGTATCGGTTATTATTTTGCAATCAATGATTATTTTGATTTGCAATTGACGGGTGATATTTATACGCGTGGTACTTGGGCTGTATATGCGC
Source organism: Paludibacteraceae bacterium (assembly GCA_045119815.1). Taxonomy (GTDB): domain Bacteria; phylum Bacteroidota; class Bacteroidia; order Bacteroidales; family Paludibacteraceae; genus Colicola. The sequence continues at coordinate 10,100 of JBGVEC010000061.1, forward strand.
GAAGTAGATATATCAAACGATATAAATTTCAAGGCAGCCTTTCGGTGAATTATCGTTGGGATGTGACGGGCGAAAAGGATATGCCTAATTACAATGTGGCTAAAAACTTGAGTGTTCAGTGGTCTCATACGCAGGATAGTAAAGCCAATCCGTATAGCAATTTCTCGGCGAGTGTGAACTTTAAGACCTCGGGTTATAATCGTAGTAATATCAATAGTTATTATGATGTGCAAGCCAATGCAGAAAATACGACTAGTTCTAGTGTGTCTTATACGCAGCGTTTCCCAGATAGCCCATGGAGTATCGGTTTGAGTATGAACTTGACTCAACGAACCAAAGACTCTACGTTGAGTGTGACCTTGCCGAGTTTGAATGTAAATATGAGCCGCATTTATCCGTTCAAACGCAAGAAAGCAATGGGTAAACAGAAATGGTACGAGAAGATCAGTTTGCAATATAGTGGCTCGTTTACAAACTCGATTACCTGCAAAGAGAATGAATTCTTTAAGTCTAGTTTTGTGAAAGATTGGGATAACCGTTTGAATCATAAATTGAGTTCTTCTGCTTCTTTTATGGCATTCAAGTACATTAGTATTACGCCTAGTATAAACTTTACCGATCGAATGTTTTTCAGTCGCGTAGATCAGTCTTGGAATCACGAGTTGAATCAAGTGCAGAAAGATACTGTGATGGGTTTTTATAATGTGTATAACTTTAATGCTAGTGTGAGTTTGTCCACCAAGTTGTATGGTTTTTATATCCCTTTCCGCAAATGGTTTGGCGATAAAGTGGATCGATTTAGGCATGTGATGACTCCTAGTTTGAGTTTTTCTTATAACCCTGATTTTGGTGCAGAATATTGGGCGAAGCGTTATGGCGGTTTTTATGGTTCGTATGATAAACCTGTGTTGGTGCGTGATGAAGTGGGCAATTGGGTACCTAAATTGGATGAAAATGGTTTGCCTATATTTGAGGTGGTGAATTATTCTAGGTTTAAGGAGGCTCCTGGCAGGGGCGCTGCAGCCAATCTGTCGTTCTCGCTGGGCAATAACTTGGAGATGAAATTGCGCAATGATAAGGATACGACGGGCAAAGAGCCTTATAAGGTATACAGCATTATTGACAATTTTAGTATTTCGGGTGGTTATAACTTTATCGCAGACTCAATGAACTGGAATAATTTCTCGGTCAACTTGCGTATCAAGATACCGAAGGTAAATTATACCATCAATTTGAGTGGACAGTTTGATCCATATATGTACACGACGACTGCCAGTGGTGGTCATGTCCGTTCTAATGAATTATACTGGAATCATGGTCGTTTCCCACATTTTACAGGTACGAGCACAAGTTTTAGTTATACGTTTAACAATGAGGTGGTCAAGAAGTGGTTTGATAAGAGTGATAAAAGTGTGCCAGAAACTTCTGAGGAGGAAGAAGTAGAGGGCGATGTATGGGCGGATGAGGCAGAACTAGAACAGCAAAAGAAAAAGAAACGTAAAGTGGAGGATGAGGTAACGGATGATGGATATTTGTTTGCCAAGATACCGTGGAGTTTGAGTGTATCGTACAGTTTGCGATATACTGCAAGTAACCAATGGAATGAGGAGAAGAATGTGCCGAAAATGGAGTTTAGGCATAATTTGAGTTTTTCGGCATCGTTGGGTTTGGGTAGTGGTTGGAAGGCAAGTACTTCGTTGAGTTATGATGTGAATGCGAAGAAATTGTCTTATACGAGTATCAATGTGTCTCGTGACTTGCACTGCTGGAGTATGAGCGCTAGTTTTGTGCCGTTTGGTCCGTATAAGAGTTATACTTTCCACATTGGTGTGAATGCTAGTATGTTGAAAGATCTGAAGTATGATAAGAGTAGTGCCGATGCGACTAGCAAACGAGTTGAGTGGTGGTAGTTGGTTTAGTGCTTAGTGTTTAATGTTTAATGAAAGATATATGAAAGTAGAAAATCAAAAAGTAGTGACGCTGGAGTACGATTTGTACGTGGATGGCGAGAATGGACAAGAAGAAATGATGGAGAAAGCCACAGCTGAAGCTCCGTTGGTATATTGCCATGGCGAAGGCATGATGTTGCCAGCTTTTGAGCGGGCAATGGAAGGTCTTGCAGAGGGTGAGGCGTTTGATTTTCGCATACCTTGCGAAGAAGCCTATGGTGAGTACGACACCGATGGTGTACTCCAACTAGACAAGAAGATGTTTTATAATGGCGATGGCGAGTTTGACTCTGAGCGCGTATATGTGGGTGCTATTGTGCCAATGAATACCGCTGATGGTCAAGTGATCAATGCACAAATCGCAGAGATTACCAAAGAGCATGTGACAATCGATTTGAATCATCCTTTGGCAGGTGAGAACTTACATTTTGTGGGTAAGGTACTCCATATTCGTCAGGTGACAGAGGGCGAGTTGAAAGCGCTTCATCATCGTGGTTGTAGCGGTTGCGGTGGTAACTGCGGTGGTGGCGACTGTGGCGGCGACTGTAAGGAAGGTGGTTGTGGAGGCAATTGTCATTGCTAATCCTTGCTTGAAATCTCGGAGAACTATCGTCAAACATTCGGTGAGGTTCCGATGAAGTTCCTATGAAGTCCCTATGAAGTCCCTATGGAGGCAGAGGGCAATGAGAGGGAAAAAAGAAGTAATACACAATAAAATAAATATAAATTCTATGGCAAATATTTTAGCGTTATTTGTTCTAAAAATTGGAAGCCATAGTAAATACAGGTGATTGCTGCGTTAGGAAGATTTGTCGGAAGACTTCTTGGGTAAATAAGAGCAGTATCACAAACCATATTTAAATAAAAAGTTGACGGATTATTGACGGAAATATGGCAACCTTCAAAATGGTCATAAAGATTAGCGACAGAAAACAAGACGGAACTTGGAATGTCAAGATACGAGTCACACATAACAAGGCTACTCGTTATATCGCTACGCCATTTTGGGTAAATCAAGAACAGTTAACTAGAAGTTATAAGATTAAGGACTCTTTAATAATAGATAAGGTAGAGGCGGAGATAAAGAGATATAGAGATGCTGTTCTTAATCTTGGGTTTATTGCAGATGGACTAACTGTTGACCATTTAATAGAAATAGTAAGGAATGGGTGTCAGAGTGAGAGAATAGATTTCTTAGAGTTTATGAGTAATCATGTTCGCTCCTTGTACAAGAATGGCAATGACGGAACTGCGTATGCGTATAACACCGCTTGTAACTCGCTCAAAAAATACAACAAAGACAAACCGCTATACTTCTCCAATATAACGGCTCACTATATGTTAGGCTACTTCAATTCGCTTGAAGGATTAAAGCCTAACACAATTAGAACTTACATCACTGCCATTAAGACTGCTTACAAAATGGCGATTAAGTTTTACAACGATGATGAGTTGGGGATAAATATCGTCAAGAGAGATGTGTTTAAGTTGATTGATATGCCACAAGAAGACGATAGTGAGAGAGATTCGCTATCCGTAAAGCAGATGCAGGCAATCATAGATACGCCATACACTGGCTCGTGGTATTGCGATTTTATTAAGGATATGTTTGTTCTTTCTTTTATGCTCTTTGGAACTAATGCAAGGGATTTGTTCTTTGCCAAGAAGTCGCAGTACGAAGACGGAATACTCACATACAGACGACAAAAGATTTCTCGCAGAAAAGGAAGGAGTGCGGAGATACAAATCAAAGTGCCCGAACCAGCAAAGGTTATTCTAGAAAAGTACTCTGGTGATAGTGAGTATCTAATAGACTTTGGTGGGCATAAAAGGTCTGTAACGGTATGTAGATATATACACGCTACATTCCAAAATGCTGGGATAGAAGAAAAAGGGGATTATTTATCTCGTGCAGGACACACGAAAGGAGAATATGTTTTCTATACGCATCGCCACACAATGGCTACGTTGGCAATCAACGAGTGCGGTATAGATTATATGACTGTGCATAGTATGCTTAACCACGTTGTTCCGCAATCACTGCGAACAACAAGCGTGTATATAAAAAGAGATTTCTCGCTGCTCTGGGAAGCAAACGAGAAACTCTTGAAATTGTTTGATTGGAGTTTTTACCTCAATCAATCTTAATAACCATACGGATAAAGATAGCCTTCTTTGTCGAGCATTATCTTTTTCTTTTTGAATTTCCGATTTACTATATAGGGGTCATAGTAAACCTCTTGACGAAGACTTGCGTACTTCTTATCTAGCGGTTCGACCGACATGCAAAAGAATCCGTGTCTTTCGGCATTGCACTTGATGCAGAAATGGAATTTAGCAAATACCTTATGTTCGACCATTCTCTTTAACTTATTATGGTTAAAGTTGTCTGGTACCGACATTATTATCCGTGAGTGCCGAACGTTGCCAGAATCTCGCCATTCGATTTTCATTCGTCGACTCGTGTATGCCTCGCCGTCTATTACTACTTGCGTTGGCTCTGTAACGTCCGTAACCACACCATAATAATAAAAGGTGTTAACTAAATCACGTCTTACTTTCTTTTCATCCTTCTCCATAATCGAACTTTATTTCTGTTTGAAGGAATTTGTCGGCATACCACTCTTTGTAGGACTTACCGCTAATCCACCAATCGTAGATGTTCTCGCACACTTGGTCTTCGATGGCTTCTAAATTAACGCCCTCGTTCTCAGAGGGCGCACCCAAAAACCCTGCGGTCTCCCTTGATGTGTGCTCCATAGGCAGGTAACTGCGTCCTCCCCATAGTGTAACTG
>JBGVEC010000062.1:0-6629 GCA_045119815.1 Paludibacteraceae bacterium
CTGCGTAATGAGTTGCGCGAGGCAGAGATAGAGGCGCTGGAGGATAACCAAAAGAACTACCAAACGAGTGTGTATTATATCGATATCATCAACGAACTCGAGCATATGGGCGACTATATGATCAATATCTCGCAGAGCTTGGAGAGGGCGTTTGTTGAGAAGTAGGGCTTGAGCCACTGGCCGGACTCTGCCGCTCGCCATACTTTCGTGCATAGACTGACGCAGGCGTCATTAGGCACTCAAGTATCACTCGCTCTTCCCCAAAACGCCACGAGCGTTTAGGGGACCCCTTTAACGGTTCTCGTCCGTGACAGGTAGCAAAACAAAAAAGACACCCACAAGGGATGTCTTTTTGTTTTTTGAGCCACTGGCCGGACTCGAACCGGCGACCCACGCATTACGAATGAGTTGCTCTACCAACTGAGCTATGGTGGCAGGAGCGAAGCGATTGAATCGAAACGAAAAATCGCAAACGCGAGTGCAAAAGTACTGCTTTTTTCGGAAATATGCAAATATTTTTGCGTATTTGAGGAAAATTTTGTAATTTTGTCGGCGGAAAGGATTTTTTTAAACAAAAATACGCCATCTAAGATGGCTACAAAAATAAATAAAAATCAAGGGGCAATCTTTTGTCTTTGCTCAAATGAATGCAGTATACTGCATTGGTGAGCAAGACCAAAAGATATAGAGGATAAAACAAAATAGAACAACTAGATTTTTGTATATTTTTATAGCGAGCATAGCGAGCGTATTTATGTTAAAGAAGAAATAATTTGAAACAAAAATACGGCATCTATGATGCCTATAAAAATAAATAAAAATCAAGGAAACAATCTTTTTGTTTTTAGTCAGATGAATGCGTCCCGCATTGGTGACTAAAACCAAAAATGAAATGTAAATAATGAAATAGTTATTTTGTTTTGCATACCTAAGCAACAGGTTGCTTCTTATATGCAAAGACAAAATAGAACAACCAGATTTTTGTATATTTTTATAGCGAGCATAGCGAGCGTATTTATGTTAAAGAAGAAATAATTTAAAGGCGAGGAATTGAAATGCAACAAAGTCGCATTTGGAGAGCAAAACAAAATGAAAGGAATATATGGCGACTGTTTAGTGGACGGCGCAAAGCGCCTACTGTTTAGTGTTTAGAGGCGAGGAGCGTAATTAGCCGTTATAATAATTTTGAGTAATTTTTTATAATAAATTCTAATTTTGGGAGAGAAATAACCAACTGCAATGGTTGGAGAACATATATTATCAAAGAGTGGCACGATAATTGTCACTAATAACTAGTACTATGAAATTGAATTTTAATACCATCAGAGAATTTCTCAAGACAACCCTAAATCTGACCAACGACGTGGATATTCCTGCAGCTAGCGAGAATATCCGAAAGAATATCCCATTTCGCGGACCAAACGTGTATATCCTCTTTGTGGCTATCATCATAGCCAGCGTAGGACTCAACGTTAACTCTATACCCGTCATCATTGGTGCCATGCTCATCTCACCACTCATGGGACCAATCACAGGACTCGGACTCGGACTAGGCACTAACGATAGAGAACTCGTGCTGTTCTCCATCAAAAACCTACTCGTGATGGTGGGAATCAGTTTGCTGGCAGCTACCCTGTACTTTATTCTCACTCCGCTAGAAATCGATAACCCCACCGAACTTCTAGCACGTACTCGACCAACGATATACGATGTGTTTATTGCCTTGTTTGGCGGTTTGGCTGGTGTGCTAGAGACGGCTCGCAAAGAGAAAGGTACCGTGATCTCAGGAGTGGCGATTGCTACCGCACTGATGCCGCCCCTCTGTACCGTGGGTTATGGTATAGCGAACTTGAGTCTGCAATATACCCTAGGAGCACTTTTCCTCTTCTCTATCAACTGCATATTTATTGCTTTGGCAGCCTACCTGATGGCTAAGTTCCTGAAGTTCCCTGTAAAGACCGTGGAGCAACATCGCACGAGGTATTTTATCCTGTCCTATGCGTTGGTGATTCTGCTGGCGGCAACGAGTATTGTCACAGGATATCATGTGATTCGCGAGAATAATTTTACGAAACTTGCGAACCGATTTGTGAAGAAGAACCAGAATATCGGCAAGACCTATATCTATGATTCACAAGTAAATATAGATAGTAAGCCGTATGTATTGGAATTGCGATTGGCAGGTGAGACACTCAATGAGGATACGAAGGAGATGCTGCTGCGCGATGCAGAGAACTACGGCATTATGCGCTCGCAAATCGTGATACACGAGGATGCAACCGTACAGGTAGATCGTTTCAATGAGACGGAAATCGTCAAGAACTTGATTACCACCAATGCAAGCAATATCCAAGTGCGCGACGATTCGATCAAAGTACTGAATGCGCAGATAGCCCTCTATAAGCAGCAAGAGTTGCCCGCTAAACAGTTGGCAGAGGAGCTGCAAGTACAACTACCTAGCATCACGCGTCTGACGCTGGCCAAAGGTACAGCGCTGGAGCAGAATGTAGTGATGAGCGAAGAGCAAGTGGTAGTGGTGGCACATTGCAGCACGATGCCAAGCGAAGAGGAAAAAACTAGACTATACGAGTGGCTCAAAGTACGACTGCAGATAGATAGTCTTGAGATTATCTTTGAAGAGGAGAATTGATTGTTAACAAAAATACGGCATCTAGATGGCTGCAAAAATATGGCGACTGAGTCGCAGTTTAGAGGACGCTTGCAATGCAAGCTACAGTTTAGAGTTTAAAGGCGAGGAGCATAATTAGCCGTTATAATAATTTTGAGTAATTTTTTATAATAAATTCTAATTTTGGGAGTACATAATTTTCGTTAATTTTCGGAGTGAAAGCACCTATGAAAAAGACACTTATTCGAACACTAGCATGCATCGCAGGAGCGGCTATAATAGCAGCCCTCGGAAGAGCATTCAATAACGATAGTAACCATATGCCCAACCAAACCACATACCCCATGCAAGTGGATAGTACCGAACTGCTCACTATCTACGACATTACCGATAGTCCACTCGATCTGGCCTGCGGACAAATGCCTGACACGGCACAAGAAAATGTACTACTTTGCGCCGCTGCCGCCTTTACAGGCAAATGCCTCAACGAGTTTGGGCATAGCAATATCCTCGGACCTTATATTTCGGGTGGTGTATTGCACGAAGGATATGTAGAAGACAAAGACGGAATACCATTCGCAGAGAGATATGCGCTATTCGTATGGGAAGGTAAGGGATTGAATGGCAAGATGTTAGGTAAGAGGATATGCCGTTTTCCATGCGACGAGATGCTACAAGACGCCGTAGCGCATGGTGGCATGGCATTTACCCAGCATTGGGTGATCCAAAATGGGGTGGTTTATGCGCATACGATTCAGCCCCTAGACCGAGTGGAACACTTTCGTTCGATTTGTCAGAAAGGCGATCGATTCTATGTGATAGCCAATCGTGAGGAGATGGCGTATCAGGACTATATGCAAGCACTATTGGAGGCAGGCGTGGAGAATGCACTATATATGGATATGGGTGCGGGATGGAACCATTCGTTCTACAGGGACGAGGAGGGGCAAGTGCATATCTTGCATCCAAAAGGGCATGATTATCCGACGAATTGGCTCGTGGTGATGCGGTAAGGAGCACGACAAAAATTATTCAAAAGAGATCAATAAAAACAAAAATTATAGAAAATTATAGTATATTATCCAAAATTATTCAACGAAATTTTGAGTAATTTTTTATAATAAATTCTAATTTTGGGAGAGCATAATTCTCGTTAATTTTGGGAGTGAAATAATCAACTGCATATGGTTGGTTTGAAGGATATATATATATGAGGAGAAACAAAAATTATTCAAAAGAGATCAATTAAAACAAAAATTATAGAAAATTATAGTATATTATCCAAAATTATTCAACGAAATTTTGAGTAATTTTTTATAATAAATTCTAATTTTGGGAGTGAAAATAATCAACTACAATGGTTGGAAAGTAAGGATATATATGTATATGAGGAGAATATGGATAGTTATATTGCTGGTGATGGCGATGGGAAGTCAGGCGCAGCATAGGACTCAAGTGATGGACAGCGACATCCGCACGTTGCGCATGCGCTATATGTCAGAGGCTTTGGAGCCATCCGGCACGGTCAGCAGACCCTATCTCATACTGCCAGGGAGTGGCGTGATAGACGGTAGTGAGCCTGACAATACCCTGGAGATTTCCTTCGACGAGATGAGTCACGATGTGCACCAATACAGTTATCGCGTGGTGCATTGCAGTAGAGATTGGAAGGAGAGTGATATCAGTAGTTATGAATATGTGGACGGGTTCACAACTGCCGACATCGTGGATTATGAGCACTCGATGAATACCCAGCAAGCTTATACGCACTACTCGTTGGTATTTCCCAATGAAGATATGCAACTGAAAATCAGCGGCAACTATGTGGTGCAGATTTACGAGGATGGCGATCAGGAACAAGTGGTGGCAGAGGTGTGCTTTCGAGTAATGGAACCCATCGTGGGCATCGATGCGCATGTGCGAGCGAATACGGATATTGAGCTTAGCGGCAGGTATCAGCAGTTGGATGTGGATGTGCAGACCAAAGCGTTGAACTTGCGCGATGCAGGGGATGTGAAAGTAGTCGTGCAGCAGAACGGACGATGGGATAACCGAGTGGTACTAGAGAAACCCACCTTTGTGGAGCCCAACAGACTGCGGTATGTGAACCAGAAAAGTCTGATCTTTGAAGGCGGAAATGAGTATAGACACTTCGATATTTATTCATCGTATTATGCAGGTAACCATGTGGATAGAGTTCGCTACGAACAAGGCGAATATCATGCACTTTTGGATATAGATGAAGTTCGTGGCACGAAGAACAAGAATGCTGGTCGTGAGGGCTTGCCATACGTCACGGAAAGAGATGCCAATGGCCAATGGTTGGTGAACTGCGAGAAGACAGATTATGTGGATACAGAGGCGGAGTATATGTGGGTACACTTTGTGCTTCCGGTAGAGCACTATGTGCTAGATGGAGAGGTGTTTGTGGGAGGAGAAGTGTTTGGAAATCAGTATAGTATGCACAATAGAATGGCGTATGATGCGGAGCATAAATGCTATTATCTGTATGCCTATTTGAAACAAGGCGGCTATGATTATATGTACTATGTGATGACCCAGAATGAGATGACCTTGTTGCCGCTAGAAGGCTCGCATTGGCAGACGGAGAATGAGTATGCGGTATGGGTATATTATAGACCGTTTGGCGCAAGGTATGATCGATTGGTGGGCGGTTTGAGGTTGTAGGACGGCACGGAGTGCCTATTGGACGCTTCGCTATTGGACGGCGCAAAGCGCCTAATAGGCGAAAGGCGATGAGGCGATAAGGCGAGAGGTTAAAGGCGAAAGGCGAGGATAAAAAAATAACGAGACGGATCTCGTTATTTTTTTTGCTAGTTGGGCTAGTCGTACTAGTTGTACTAGTTGGGCTAGTGAGGCTAGTAGAACCAGCAGGACTGGTTACTCAGCAGGGGAGAATTCGTCTTTGCCAACACCACAGAGTGGACAAACAAAATCTTCTGGAACTTGCTCCCATGGCGTACCTGCAGGAATACCTTCTGCTCCTACGGTTGGATCATACTCCCAACCACATACATCACATACGTACTTTTTCATATTATTGTAGTTTTTATAGGTTAATATTTCTATTTAACCTTATGCAAAAATCGTGCCAGAAAGTTAAATTATTATTAAAAATAATACTTTCTTTATGAATGATTTGCGTATTTCGATTTTTTTTCGTAATTTTGCACGAATTTTGTAAGCGCCTGAGCGAGGGACTATAGCAGCACTAGCAGCGCTAGCCGTACTAGTAGGCGGTAGGGGATAAGGCGAGAGTTAAACGTATAAAGGCAAAGATATGAAGACAGGTGGTAAAATAATTGCAATTTTGAGCACACTAGCCGTAGTGGTATTAGTGGTGTTTGTGTATGTGAAGTTCTTCTTTGTATATAGCCAAGGTGTGAACGAAGGAGATATCAACTATTTCCAAAACGAGGGCTTTATCTTCAAGACCTACGAGGGTAAGATGATTCAAACGGGATACAACTCGCGCAACACGAGTGCGACGATACAGTCGAACGAGTTTAAGTTCTCGGTAGAGGATGAGCAAGTGGCTCGCCAAATAGAAAGCAGCTCTAGCCGCCAAATCAAACTGCATTGGAAGCGCTACTTGGGCGTACTACCATGGCGTGGTAATAGTCAATATGTGGTGGACTCTATCGTGTATGTACAGCCCTTGCAGGTCTTGCCGCTTGAGGAGGATGGCGTGGAGGAGACGCCCTTTGGGTTGTAGGTGAAAGGACGCCTCTGCGAGGGACTATAGCCGAACTAGTAGCGCTAGCCGAACTAGGAAGGCGATGAGGCGATAGGATATAGGCGAAAGAAAATGAAGTAAAACGAAAATAAAAGTGCAACAATATGCTAACCAAACCAGAAGAAAATCTGATCAAGATTTATGAGAATTCGTTTCGTAAGAATTGGGAACTCGAAGCAGTAACCGACTACGGAACAACCAATACCTTGATTTATGCACAGCTGGCAGAGAATGTGGCAAAAG
>JBGVEC010000063.1:0-3145 GCA_045119815.1 Paludibacteraceae bacterium
ATACTTACCCACGAGAGGTTGCACGATCATACCCATCAATGGAGGGAGTACCCAGAAGAATGAAAGTTGATGAGGATCTGCGCCGAGCGTGGCAAAAATACGAGAGATATTCGCACTCTGAAGTGCATAAGCAATTTGGACTCCAAAGAATCCAAAACTAAGGTTAAAAAGTTGCCCAAAGGACAAGTTGCGTTTTTCTGTCATGACATGTATTTTCTAAATCGGGCACAAAGATACAACATATTTTTCACACACGCAAGAGCGCATGAAATTTTAGGTTAAAAAAAATCATGCAAACGTTTTCGAAAAACAGCATTTTCAGCCTATAAAATACAAGTAGAACTCTTCGGTTTTCACAGGTTCATCACTCGGCAAAATATTGATGAAGTTCCTATGAAGTCCCTATTGGGACTATGGGCGAGAGGCGAGAGGTGATAGGTTAAAGGTTAAAGGCGAGAGGCGAAAGGTTAAAGGCGAAAGGTGAGGGTTAGATGGTGAATATCAAAGCATTAAAAATAAAATAAGGAAAAAATAAATATTTTTTTAGGCAAACACTTGCACATATCAAAAAAAGTTTGTAATTTTGCACTCGCAAACTTAATTAAGAATTTGGAATTTGAACACAAACCATATATGACACGTCACGAATTATTAATCGAAGCCTTACAACGTAATTTCGGATTTAATGCATTCAAAGGAAATCAAGAAGCAATCATTAACAACCTCATGGACGGCAAAGACACCTTTGTACTTATGCCCACAGGAGGAGGTAAGAGTTTGTGCTACCAATTGCCATCTTTATTGATGGATGGTGTAGCTATTGTCATCTCCCCTTTGATTGCGTTGATGAAGAATCAAGTGGATGCTATGCGCAACTTCTCCGAGGAAGATGGCGTAGCACACTTTATCAATTCATCTTTGTCTCGCCCAGAGATTCACGCCGTCAAAGCGGATATTCTATCTGGCAAAACCAAACTGCTATATGTAGCTCCAGAGTCGCTCAACAAGGATGAAAACGTGGATTTCTTAAAAGAAGTGAAGATCTCATTCTACGCTGTAGATGAGGCGCACTGTATATCGGAATGGGGACATGATTTCCGTCCTGAATACCGCCGAATCCACCCTATTGTGGAGCGTATTGGCAAGGCGCCAATCATAGCGCTAACCGCCACCGCTACACCAAAGGTGCAAAATGACATACAAAAGAACTTGGACATGATGAATGCGACTGTGTTCAAGTCCTCTTTTAATCGCGCCAACCTATATTATGAAATACGTCAAAAGACGGACGATGTAGATAAGGATTTGGTGCGCTATATACGCACCATGGAAGGAAAGTCTGGTATTGTATATTGTTTAAGTCGCAAGACTGTAGAGGACTTAGCAGCGACATTATGCGTAAACAACATCCAAGCTCTTCCTTATCACGCAGGCATGGACGCTGCTACACGTAGCGAGAACCAAGATGCGTTTTTGATGGAAAAAGCCCAAGTGATAGTAGCGACCATTGCCTTTGGCATGGGTATTGATAAGCCAGATGTGCGTTTTGTGGTACACTATGACATTCCAAAATCATTAGAAGGATATTATCAAGAGACTGGTCGTGCGGGTCGTGACGGCGGCGAAGGTCAATGTATTAGTTTTTACTCCCCAAAAGATATTGAGCGTTTGCGCAAGTTCCAACAAGGCAAACCCGTATCTGAGCAAGAGATCAGCAACCAGTTATTGTTTGAAACGCAATCGTATGCGGAAGCATCCATTTGCCGTCGCAAATTATTGTTGCATTATTTTGGAGAAGAATACAAGCAAGACAACTGCGGAAACTGCGATAACTGCCGCAAGAAATACAAGATGGTTGAAGCAACCGAGCTGCTCGGAATCATCCTTGAAACCATCCTACAATTGAACGAGAAATTCCGCATAGAACATATTGTAGATATTATCAAAGGTAAAGAGAGCGCAGCTGTTTTGTCATATAAGCATAATGACCTGGAGAATTTTGGTTCAGGTGAGGATCAAGAGGAAACCACCCTGTACGCAATTATTCGTCAAGCAATGATTGATGGTTATGTGCGCAAGGACATAGAATCTTACGGAGATTTGAAGTTGACCTCTAGCGGTAAGAAATTTATCAAACGTCCAACTCGCTTTGAGGTTCCAATTGAGGTTCAAGGGGATGATGAAGATGGCGAGGTGGCAGCAGGTGCAGTGACATGCGCTGCAGCGGATGACGTGTTATTCTCTATATTGAAAGACTTGCGCAAGAAATTAAGTAAGCGCATGAACGTGCCACCATTTGTGATATTCCAAGACGGCAGTTTGGAAGCAATGGCAACATCTTACCCTATCACCATAGAGGAGTTGCAGAATATCCCTGGTGTAGGCGTGGGTAAAGCCAAACGCTATGGCGATGAGTTCATCAAGTTGATTAAGGGCTATGTAGAGGAGAATGAGATTATCCGCCCAGAAGACTTGCGTGTTCGTACTGTAGCCAAGAACTCCGCTCGTAAGATTGAGATTATCCAAGCTATTGACCGCCGTGTAGCATTAGACGACTTGGCAGAGCGTTTGGGAATGTCCATGGACGAAATGCTAGAGGAGATTGAGGCCATTATGTACTCTGGTACCAAATTGAATATCAAATACTTTATTAGCGAAGTAGTTGATCCAGACGAAGAGGCGGATATCTATGACTATTTCCGTCATGCAGAGAATGACAGTATTCGTTTGGCAATGGAAGAGTTGGGCGAAGACGATTATGACGAGATCAATGTGCGATTGGTGAGAATCAAGTTCCATAGTGATCTGGGCAATTAGACCGCTGCGCTGTTAGATGTTAGATGTTAGACCGCCTTTGGCTGTTAGACCGCTACGCTGTTAGATGAGAAAAGGAGAGATAGACATTATCACATTGGGCTGTTCAAAGAATCTAGTAGATGCAGAACGACTGATGCGCCAATTAGAGTTGGCGGGCTATCGGTGTGTACATGATTCACCACAACCAAAAGGAGAGATCGCTATCATCAATACCTGCGGATTTATCGGAGACGCCAAAGAGGAAAGCATAGAGATGATTCTACAGTTTGCCGATCGCAAGAATAAAGGCAAACTGAGCAAGCTATATGTCATGGGATGTCTGTCTCAA
>JBGVEC010000064.1:0-1897 GCA_045119815.1 Paludibacteraceae bacterium
TTACCTACACCACCTTTTTGACTTGCAATAGCCCAAACTAACACAATAGCTCCTTATTTGTCGCTAAAATTCAATTCTATGGTGTTATCCTCACCACGTACTACATTAAGATCAGCAGTACCTGCGCTACCTTGTGGAACGTTATCACCTTTAGATTTTATCAATCCACCTTCAGGTACATTGATAGTCTTAGGAGCTTCCATAGCATAACGAGAGATAGCAATTACTACCTTTCGGTTCATAGCACGACCTGCAGCTGTTGCATTTGAGTATTTTGGTGAATACTGACCAAAAGCTTCAACAGCCATACGCTCAGGAATAATACCAGCTTTTTCAAGCTCCTCAAGTACTGATACAGCTCTATTTGCAGATAAATCCCAGCTATTTCTAAAGATCCCATTTGGAATAAAGGTATTATCAGTATAACCACGAATACGAATGTAGTTATTGATATTTGAAATAGCAACTGCAATGCGAGCAATAATAGGACGAGAAGCAGCTAATACAGAAGCACTACCTTCTGCGAAAATTAAACCTGAATTGATATTGATAGTTAACCAGTGCGGATCTTCTTCTATATCAATGAATTTTTCCATACCAGTTTCGCTAATAGCCTCTGAGATAGAACGGCGAATAGCATCAAAGTGATTACCAAGTTTTCCTTCTGCCTGTGTTACAGCATCTACCTCGGTACGACCACCAATTTCATATTGATCTTTAGCACCACCAGCTTGGAAACCACCATCACCAGTTTGAGAGCCACCTTCTGGCTTATTTGATTTTGGGGTTTGATTTTGAGAAACAGTGTTCTCAGAGATTACAAGCTCACCGGCACTAGTAATGTTATCAGCATTATTTTGGGCATCTTTCTCATCATCAGAGCCTGAGGTTGTATCATCACGCTGCTCTTTTGATACTGTTGAGGTGGTTTGGAAATTCATCATCACACCACCATCTTCAATAATTTGCTTACCAGTATCACCTTGTTGGGCATCTAACTGAGCTTTTACAGCATCTTGAACTTCCTCAGATAACTGTTGAGCCATAGAGCCTGGGACTAAAAGGGTACCACCAGGTGAGTTTACAATAGTTTCATTAAAAGCCTGAGCAATACTCTCAGCAATAGACTTAGCATCTGACTGCTTGGCCATTGCAAAGGCATACAAAACAACGAATAAGGCAAACAATAAAGTCATGAAATCAGCGTAGGATACCATCCAACGCTCTAAGTTCTCATGCTCTGGTGGTTTCTTTTTCATGCACTTGCCTTATCTTATTGATTCTCTTTGCTGTCTGAAGAATACACTGCAAGACGACGCTTTAACATCATGGTGTTTTCGCCAGCTGCAATTGATACTAGACCTTCTAAAGTCATATACTTAAATAAGGTCATTTCAGCAACAACTGACTTAACTCTATTAGCTGCAGGCAAACAGATTAGGTTTGCTAGCACCAAACCGTAAATAGTTGCCACGAATGCAACCGCAATAGCAGGACCTAACTCATCAGGTCTATCAAGCAAACTCATAGCGTGAATTAAGCCTAATACTGCACCTATGATACCCATGGTTGGAGAATAGCCACCCATAGACTCTAGCATCTTTGCATAAGGCTCATATTTAGCTTCTTCAACTGCAATGGCATTTTCAAGAATTGACTTTAAAGCATCCTTGTCAACACCATCAACAATCATCTGAATACCATCACGAGTATAATCATCACTTGCAGATCCTATGGAGTTTTCCAATGCCAGCAGACCTTGCTGACGAGCTGTTGTTGATAAACCAACTAATAATTCAACCTGTGAGTCAAATGGAATTCTTGGAGGAGATAAAAGCCAGAGAATACACTTAAGACCACCTATCATATCTGACAGAGGGAACTGTACCCAGCAGGC
>JBGVEC010000065.1:0-1700 GCA_045119815.1 Paludibacteraceae bacterium
CCTAAAGCTATTTCGAGGAGAACCAGCTATCTCCGGGTTCGATTGGAATTTCTCCCCTATCCACACCTCATCACCACCCTTTTCAACGGATGTGTGTTCGGTCCTCCATTGCCTTTTACGGCAACTTCAACCTGGACATGGATAGATCACCCGGTTTCGGGTCTACGTTCACTGACTTGACGCCCTATTAAGACTTGGTTTCCCTTCGGCTCCAGACTTTGCGTCCTTAACCTTGCCAGTAGCCGTAACTCGCCGGACCGTTCTACAAAAAGTACGCGGTTCATCTGTTTAATAGATGTTCCACAGCTTGTAAACACAGGGTTTCAGGTTCTCTTTCACTCCCCTCCCGGGGTTCTTTTCACCGTTCCTTCACAGTACTATGCGCTATCGGTCACTAAGTAGTATTTAGCCTTAGGGGGTGGTCCCCCCATATTCCCGCAAGGTTCCACGTGTCTTACGGTACTCTGGATACTGCTAGATTACTTATGGATTTCGTGTACGAGGCTTTCACTCTCTTTGGCCAGCTTTCCCAAAACTGTTCTACTATCCGCCGCTCTCATGTTGCAGTCCTAACCCCAGAATACATGTACTCTGGTTTGGGCTCTTACCATTTCGCTCGCCGCTACTTTGGTAATCGATGTTTCTTTCTCTTCCTCCGGGTACTTAGATGTTTCAGTTCCCCGGGTTCCCTCTACTAAGCTATGTATTCACTTAGCAGTGACTGAGGTTTGCTCAGCCAGGTTTCCCCATTCGGAAATCGCTGGATCATAGGATATTTGCTCCTAACCAACGCTTATCGCAGCTTATCACGTCCTTCATCGGCTCTTAGTGCCAAGGCATCCACCCTGCGCTCTTCTTCGCTTAACCTAATTAGTTATCGCTGTAGCTTTTTGCGATTAAAATATGACTTTTTCTAAGTCATACCAAGTTGCAAAGCAACTTGTGAGGTCAATTGTTCTCTCTTAATGAGTTTTTTGCTTTTAAAACTTGTTGTTTAAGTTTTTAATGGCTTCTCGTTTAATTGAATTATCAAAATAGTGTTACCTATCTTGACGCATTCGGATGTCTGACATATCATCATAGATATTGTCTAGATTGTTTACAAATTATTTTGTATACTATCTATTTCAATGTGTAATTTTCAATGTACAATCTTGACTTGTTGCAGTCATTTTTAAGTCTTCAACCATCACTTGTTGTAAACTTCATCAGAGCCTCTTTTATAGAAGAAACTCTAATGGAGATAACGAGATTCGAACTCGTGACCTCCTGCTTGCAAGGCAGGCGCTCTCCCAACTGAGCTATACCCCCAGGATTTTGGCAACCACCTACTCTCCCGTACCGTCTCCAGTAAAGTACCATCGGCCGCTTAGGTCTTAACCATCGTGTTCGGAATGAGAACGGGTGTGACCCCTAAGCGCATCGCCACCAAAAATTTTATGCAATCGTTCAATGATTGCTGAACAATAAAACAACCTTTACTTCTTCGTTTCCTTAGAAAGGAGGTGATCCAGCCGCACCTTCCGATACGGCTACCTTGTTACGACTTCACCCCAGTTATCGGCTCCACCTTCGGCAGCTCCCTCCTTACGGTTGGGTCACTGACTTCGGGCATATCCAACTCCCATGGTGTGACGGGCGGTGTGTACAAGACCCGGGAACGTATTCACCGCGACATTCTGATTCGCGATTACTAGCGA
>JBGVEC010000066.1:0-1865 GCA_045119815.1 Paludibacteraceae bacterium
ACTCAAAATTGATTGACCTTCGGTTAGTGGGGAAGCAAGTTTATGTTTTGGGCAGACCAAAACCACTTGCTTCCACTCCCGAAGGTCGCAGAAGAGGACATCCCGTTGGTCTATCAAGTAAACAATGTATGTATCATTTTCTAAATCAGAAATCGTATGAAACGAAGTATCAATAATAAAACACTCAACAAAGGAGGACGACCCACGAAGAAGTTGTCCGAGAAACGCAAGTACCGCATAACGGTAAAGATGGCAACCGAAGAGTACTATGCAATGAAACTGAAAGCCAAAAACGCAGGGGTATCGGCAAGTGAGATTGTAAGAATGGCTATCCGTGATTGCCATATTAGAGCACGCCTAACCACCGAACAGGCGGACTATATCCGCAAACTATGCGGAATGGCGAACAATCTCAATCAGCTCACTCGCAAGGCTCATCGCGAAGGTGTAAGGCTGCACTACGGGCAATGCCAACATCTATTGCTGTCAATGGAAAACATTATAGACCATATCAGCCTATGATGGCGAAGATTGTGAAAGGCTCAGGAGTCAGAGGAATTGTTGATTATATCCTCGATAAGAAGAAACAAGCCACGCTCATAGATTGTCAAGGTGTATTGTTCAATGACAACAGCACGATAGCCAAAAGTTTTATTGCTCAATCAAGGCTTAATCCACGAGTGGATAAGTTCATCGGGCATATCTCACTCAGCTTCTCGAAGCAGGATTTACCACGCTTAACGGATGAACTTATGATACAGATTAGCCGAGAATATATGGAGAAAATGGGTATTCGTGATACGCAATATATCATCGGACGGCACTATGATAAGGAGCATCCGCACGTTCATATAGCCTTTAATCGAGTAGATAATAACGGCAGAACCATCAGCGACAGGAACGACCGTTACCGCAGTGAACGCATCTGCAAGGAGCTGACACGCAAATACGGGCTATACTTCGCAAACGGTAAGGAACAGGTAAAAACGCACCGATTGAAAGAGCCTGACAAAACCCGTTACGAGATATACCAAGTTCTAAAACGGGAGGTTGCAAGATGCTCGGATTGGACTACACTGCTGAAGCGCTTGAAAGCCGAAGGAATAGATGTCCGTTTCAAGTATAAGGGTAATACTAATGAGGTGCAAGGTATCATCTTTACCAAGAATGGCTACCACTTCAACGGCTCGAAGATAGACCGCAGTTTCAGTTATTCCAAGATTGATAAGGCACTGAATAGTTACAATCAATCGGAATATCAGCGACAATATGAACAGCATCATATGCAGATAAGCCATTTCGAGAACAAGGAATCGGAGCTTATCAGCGGTTCATTAGGCTTGTTGGATTTCACATCTTCTCCCGATGCGGATAGCCAAGAAGAGGCAGATTTCCGCCGCTTAATACAGCAGAAGCCGAAGAAAAAGAGAACCAGAGGATTCAAACTATAATCATTAACCACTTAAAAACAGAAGAAATATGCAGGAAAATAACTCAATTATTATCGCAATGTTGGAAGAGTTGCTGACAATCAACAAGAGCCAACGACCAGAACAAACAGTTAATGCTAATGTAGATTTGACACCCATTAAGGAGTTGATCGAGAATGGCAACCGAGAAAACAAGGAGTACTATGATGCTAAAACCAACAAGCTTGCAGGATTCGTTGTCAATGAATTTGGCAAGATAAACAAACGAATGGATGGCATCAGTGAGCAAGAACAACCCGACTTTGAGGGCGTAAAACAACAGCTTGCAGAGGCTATCGACAAGATGGACGAGGTAAAGGTAAAGCACAACATTGACGAGAAACGACACTCGTTTGCCCTTTATACAAAGGAATCTTGGATTCTCCTATCAATAAT
>JBGVEC010000067.1:0-21157 GCA_045119815.1 Paludibacteraceae bacterium
GAAGAGCCACTCGGTCACACAGTTGTTGACCATCTTAGCAGGGTCAGTCTTGCCCGCATTGAAGCTGTTGAAGCGTGGCATGATCCATCCCATGAACTCGTGTGTCTCGTCGCCCTCTGCGATAACGGTGTATTGGTTATCATAGATAGAGGTCATCTCCTCCATGGTCACTTGGTGACCGCTGAGTGGGTTACCTGCGATGAGGCGAGCGTTGCAGCCCTTGTGCACATTGCTGGTGAAGATAGCGCCGAGTGGCATACCTGGCAATACGTTGTAGTATTGTGCACCGCTAGCGAGAGGGCCTGTGAGAGCCACTTTCTTCTGCATGTCCACGATACCCGTGGTAAAGAGGCGGCCGATGAGTGCGAGGTCTTGGATGTTGATGGTCCAAACGGTCTCGCCCTTAGCGATAGGCGCTACGTGGTTGATTTGTACACCTACGTTGCCTGCTGGGTGAGCGCCGCAAACCTCGTACTTCTCGCAGTTGGTCAAACCACGGAAAGCAGGAGCAGTAGCACCACATTGGATACCTACGTACACAGGTGCGATGGTAGCGAGTGCGTTGACAGCCGCTTGCAAGAGTGCACCTTGACCAGCGAGCACCCACTCGTAGTTAGGCGCTACAGGGGCAGAGTCGAAGGTAGAGATGAAGATGGCCTTAGGTTGCTTGCTTGGGAGAGCAATGCAGTCGTAAGGACGTTGCTTAATGAGTGCCCAAAGACCCGATTGGAGCAAGAGCGCCTTAGCGTCTTGCTTGAGATCGAAGGACTCATACTCAATCGTAGCATCGGCTTCGATGTCGATGGACATCACCTTGCGGCGCTCGCCACGTACAATGGCTACCACCTTACCGCTTACAGGCGATGTGAAGAGCATCTCAGCAAATGCCTTGTCGTGGAAGAGAGGAGTACCCGCTTTCACGCTGTCGCCTTCGCGGACCATGAGTTTTGGGGTCACGCCAGCGAAATGGTCTGGGACGATGTGGAACACCGCAGGACGATTCACACTACCGAGTGTGAGGGCTGCTGCTCCATCAAATGGAATGTCCAAACCACGTTTCAGTTGGATTTTTTGCATGATGTTAATTGTTTTTATTGTTTTGTTTTATTTGTTTGATCGTTCGTTTCTCTCACTGTTAGATCGCTTCGCTGTTGGAAGTTAGATCGTTCGCTTTGCTCACTGTTAGAAGTTAGACTCTCGGAATCTAACAGCGCTTTTAGCGCGGTCTAACAGCCGCAGGCGGTCTAGCTTCTAATAGCCCATAGGGCGGTCTAAAATCTACTATCCCAAAAAACGCACAAAGGTACAACAATTTTTACAAATGTGCAAATATTGTTGTGCTTTTTTATATAAAATATAAATTATTGTAAATACTATGTGGCAAAACGAGTGTTATGCCTTTAGAATATATACTTGTTCGGTAGCACGAGTGATGGCGGTATAGATCCATCGATAGAAACTCCTGGCGTCGTCGTTATTTATGCCTCGGTCGCTGACCGTTCCTATGTATGGGTCGATAAAGACACGTTTCCATTGTCCTCCTTGCGATTTGTGTCCCGTGATGGCATATGCAAATCGCATCTGCAAAGCGTTGTAATAGGGTGATTGATAGATGGTTTTGACGAGTTCTTTCTTGTTGCGTTGGAGTTCGGGATAGTCTTCGGCGATCTTGCTGAAGAGATCTCGTTGCATGGTTTGTGTAGCTTCTGGCGAGTCGCTATACAGCGTGTCAATCCATAGCACGGCATCAATCTCCCAATCGTAATCCAAGGCTCGGAGTTGGGCATCTACGAAGCGATAACCGTACATCTCACGCATGTTACGCAGACGAACAATCTCCAGCATATCGCCGTTGGCAAGGAATGGGAGGTTTTCGTATTTTTCGGTCCAGAAATAGTTGTTCTTGCTGATCATAATCCTATCTCCAGACGAAATTTCGTCTTCTCGCCAAAGGATTCTTGCGCGAATGCCTTGGTTGTAGATATTGGTGCGCTTGTTCGTGCGTGTTAATAAGATAGTTTCTTCTTCTCCTACCTCACTATGAGCTGTCTCGATGAGCTCTTGTAGCTCTTGGTTGGGGATGGTTCGGATGTCGGATTTTTCTTCCAGGATTTTCCATAATTGCTCTACCTCATTTTCCTCGGTGGGTAGGGTAGTACCAAGGGCTAATTCTCGTAGTTGAGTGGCGTTGTGTAGGATGCCGCTATCGAGTGCTTGGCGAGCTACTTGCGTGAGGGTGTGGGAGGTTATATCTAGTTGGTATCCAAGCATGTAGTCTGTTTGTAGCGCAGGTGATACGATAGAGCCTACAGGCGGTAATTGTGCGTCGTCACCGAGGGTAAGTAAACTACATCCTTCACCCGAATAAACGTACTTGACTAGGTCGTCGAGTAGCATGCCCGAACCGAAGCCGTGTGCCTCTCTCACGCCGCTGATCATAGAGGCTTCGTCTATGATGAAAAGGGTGTGCTTGTGCAGGTTGTCGTTGAGGGTAAAAACCTCCTCTCCGAGTTGCTTTTGGCGGTAGATAAATTTGTGGATGGTGTAGGCGGGATGTCCTGCATAGCGGGATAGCACTTTGGCGGCTCGTCCGGTGGGAGCGAGGAGGACAAAACGTTGGTTTAACTGCTTGAGACTCTGCACTAAAGCAGCCATGATACTCGTCTTACCTGTACCTGCGTATCCGCGGAGAATGAAGGCTTTGCGGGGTGCTGGCGAAGTGATGAATCGGCTGAGTTTATCCAATAACTCCATCTGCCCTTCGTTGGCGGTGAAAGGCAGGCATTGGATGATTCTATTTTGGATAAACTTTTCTAGCATGCTAGTTAATCTAGTGCTGCTAGTGCAACTAGTTAATAAAAAAAGGGTAAGCTGACTACATCGCACCGCTACAACCTCTTACCCTTGCTTCGGTCAAGACCTGGGGGAGTTCAGAGGGAGCTGGTCGTGTAGGACTTACCCTATATCTCAAAATCTGGTGCAAAGGTACTGCTTTTTTTGCATATGTGCAAGAAAATTGCGAGAAAAATGCAATAAAATGACTAGGACGAATAGAAAAAGCCAATTTTCTTGCTGTTTTTCTTGCTTATCTCATGAAAAAGTATTACCTTTGCAGGCTGTTTGATGTGCGCACGCGTAATTTATTAAGGCACATCGTTAAGAATAAGGAAATTTGATAATTATTAACATATAAAGATTTTTAAGAAAATGGACAACAAGAAACGTGTTTACACCTTCGGTAACGGTAAGGCTGAGGGTAACGCATCAATGCGAGAGACATTGGGCGGTAAGGGCGCAAACTTGTCTGAGATGAACCTTGTAGGTGTTCCAGTGCCTCCTGGTTTTACTATCATCACAGATGTTTGCAACGAGTATTACGAAGTAGGTCAAGAGAAGATCGTTGAGATCCTTGACAAAGAGGTTAAAGCAGCTGTAGCTCATATCGAGAGCTTGATGAATAATACCTTTGGCGATCCTAAGAACCCACTCCTCGTGAGTGTTCGTTCTGGTGCTCGCGCTTCTATGCCAGGTATGATGGATACCATCTTGAACCTCGGTTTGAACGATGAGGTAGCAGCTGGTCTTGTAGAGAAGACAGGTAACCCACACTTCGTATATGATAGCTACCGCCGTTTTGTACAAATGTACGGTGACGTAGTTCTCGGTATGAAGCCAGTGAACAAAGAGGATATGGACCCATTCGAGGCTATCATCGAAGAGGTGAAGGAGATTCGTGGTGTGAAATTGGATAAGGACTTGACTGTTGATGAGTTGAAGCTTCTCGTAGCTCGCTTCAAAACAGCTATCAAGGATCAAACTGGTCACGACTTCCCAACCAACCCAGTAGAGCAACTCTGGGGCGCTATCTGCGCTGTATTCCGCTCTTGGATGAATGAGCGTGCAATCCTCTACCGTAAGATGGAAGGAATTCCAGATGAGTGGGGTACAGCTGTAACCGTTCAATCCATGGTATTCGGTAACATGGGCGAGACATCTGCTACTGGTGTATGTTTTAGTCGTGATGCTGCGACAGGTGAGAACTTGTTCAATGGTGAGTACCTCGTTAACGCACAAGGTGAGGACGTAGTAGCAGGTATCCGTACTCCACAACAAATTACCCTTGAGGGTAGCCGCCGTTGGGCTGCGCTCCAAGGTATTAGCGAGGAAGAGCGTGCTAGCAAGTATCCTTCTATGGAGGAGGCTATGCCAGAGATCTACAAAGAGCTCGACGCTATCCAAACCAAGCTTGAGAACCACTATCGCGATATGCAAGATATGGAGTTCACCGTACAAGAGGGTAAACTCTGGTTCCTCCAAACACGTAACGGTAAGCGTACCGGTACTGCAATGGTGAAGATCGCTATGGACCTTGTGAAAGAGGGTCTTATCGACGAGAAGACCGCTATCAAGCGTTGTGAGCCACAAAAGCTCGACGAGCTTCTCCACCCAGTATTTGATTCGAAGGCATTGAAGGCGGCTAAGGTGATTACCCAAGGTTTGCCAGCTAGTCCAGGTGCTGCTTGCGGTCAAATCGTATTCCACGCTGACGACGCTCAAGAGTGGGCTAAGGATGGCAAGAAAGTAGTGATGGTTCGTATCGAGACCAGTCCTGAGGACCTCGCTGGTATGAATGCTGCAGAGGGTATCCTCACCGCTCGTGGTGGTATGACTTCTCACGCTGCCGTAGTGGCTCGTGGTATGGGTAAGTGCTGCGTTTCCGGTGCAGGTGCTATCATCGTGGACTATAAGGCTAAGACCCTTACTGTGGAGGGTGTTACCTACAAAGAGGGTGATTACATCTCACTTAACGGTTCTACTGGTCAAGTTTACGCAGGTCAAATCCCAACACAAGTTCCTGAACTCAGCGGTGACTTCAAAGAGTTGATGGATCTCTGCGACAAATATACACATCTCCAAGTTCGTACCAATGCGGATACTCCACACGATGCTCAAGTGGCTCGTGACTTCGGTGCTAAGGGTATTGGTTTGACTCGTACAGAGCACATGTTCTTCGAGGATAAGAAGATCGTGGCTATGCGCGAGATGATTCTTTCTAAGGACGCTGAGGGTCGTGAGAAAGCGCTTGCTAAGCTTCTCCCATACCAAAAGGCTGACTTCAAGGGCATCCTTGAGGCTATGGACGGTTATCCAGTAAATATCCGTCTCCTCGATCCTCCATTGCACGAGTTCGTACCACATGATGCTGCTGGTCAAGAGACTATGGCACAAGAGATGGGCGTAAGCGTACAAGAGATCAAACAACGTGTTGACTCTCTCGCAGAGAACAACCCAATGCTCGGTCACCGTGGTTGCCGTCTTGGTATTACCTTCCCTGAGATTACCGCAATGCAAACTCGCGCTATCTTGAGCGCTGCTTGCGAGTTGAAACTCGAGGGTAAGAACCCAATGCCAGAGATCATGGTTCCATTGATTGGTATCCTCTATGAGTTCCACCAACAAAAGGAGATTATCGAGAAGGTATCTAAAGAGGTATTTGCTGAGTACGGCGTAGAGGTAGAGTTCGAGATTGGTACTATGATCGAGATCCCACGTGCTGCCTTGACAGCAGACCGTATCGCTACTGAAGCTCAATACTTCTCATTTGGTACCAACGACTTGACACAGATGACCTTCGGTTATAGCCGTGACGATATTGCTAGCTTCTTGCCAGTATATCTTGAGCAAAAGATCTTGAAGGTAGATCCATTCCAAGTATTGGATCAAAACGGTGTGGGTCAACTCATCCAAATGGCAGTAGAGAAAGGTCGCGCCGTTCGTCCAGGATTGCGTACTGGTATCTGCGGTGAGCACGGTGGTGAGCCAAGTTCAGTTAAGTTCTGCGCTAAGGTAGGTATGAACTACGCATCTTGCTCTCCATTCCGTGTGCCTATCGCACGTTTGGCTGCTGCTCAAGCTGCTGTAGAAGAGTAATCAATTACCATTCTAAATAATATAAGGGTGTGTCCGTGGGGGCACATCCTTATTTTAACTTTTGCGCGTAAAAATATGACTTATCCACAGAATATAGAACAAAAGATAGATTTTCAGGTAATTCGTGATTGTCTGAAGTCTTGTTGTACATCTTCCTTGGGCAAGGAACGGGTAGATGAGATGTTGTGGGTGAATCATTATAAAACTGTCCAAAATCGTCTTGCCCACTTGCGTGAAATGATGAGTGTGTTGACTGATAGTTCGCTCTCGTTTCCCCAAGGTGATATTTATGATCTACGTGAGGCTCTCGCTCGCATACGCGTAGAGGGATTATTTATGGATGAGAACGAGTTGTTCTCATTACGTAAAATGTTGGATTATGTAGGACAGTTGGAGCGTTTTTTTACTTTACTAGATAGAGAAAAGTATCCTCTATTAGCCTCTTTGCCACTAACTTCTTTTCCTAATCATCTGATTGTAGCAATTGATCGTATCATCGATCGATATGGTAAGATGAAGGATTCTGCATCGCCCGAATTGGCACGTATTCGCAAAGACATTGCTCAGTCGCAAGGTTCGGTGAGCCGTGCTTTAAATGCTATTCTGCGTCAAGCTCAGGCAGAAGGATTGCTAGACAAAGATGCTGCACCTACGATGCGTGAAGGACGATTGGTGTTGCCTGTTCCTCCAGCATATAAGCGGAAGATAGGTGGTATCGTACATGATGAGTCTGCTACTGGAAAAACGGTTTTTATTGAACCACAGCAGGTGGTAGAAGCCAACAATCGAATCCGCGAACTGGAAGGCGAAGAACGTCGTGAGCGCATGCGTATTTTGTTAGAAATGACCGAATATATACGTCCTGAGATTTCTCATGTGTTGGCTAGTGAGGAGTTTCTTGCTGACGTGGATTTTCTGCGTGCTAAAGCATTGTTTGCAGAGGATATAGAAGCTATCGTACCAGAAGTACATAATCAACCTATGTTGGACTGGCGAGAAGCAAGGCATCCTATATTGTTGCTCAATTTTCGTAAACAGGGTAGAATGGTGGTACCATTGTCTATTCGTTTGACGGATAATCGAATATTGGTTATTAGTGGTCCTAATGCGGGTGGTAAATCGGTATGTTTGAAAACTGTGGCATTGCTTCAGTATATGTTGCAATGTGGTTTGGCTGTACCGATGAATGAAGCGAGTGAGATGGGTCTATTTGAGAACTTATTGCTTGATATAGGCGACGAACAATCTATCGAAGACGACCTATCCACCTATTCATCACATCTTCGCAACATGAAGTACTTTGTGCGATATGCTAATGGCAAAACCTTGCTTTTGATTGATGAGTTTGGTACCGGAACCGAACCAATGATTGGAGGCGCTATAGCAGAGGCAGTATTGACTCAACTCAACGAGCAGAAAGCCTATGGTGTGATAACCACGCACTATTCCAATCTTAAGCATCTTGCAGAGCGTAGCAAGGGTATTATCAATGGTGCGATGTTGTATGACAGAGGACAATTGAAACCTTTGTTTCAGTTGTCGATAGGACAAGCCGGTAGTAGTTTTGCTGTGGAGATCGCAAGACAGATAGGTTTGCCAGAGCAGATTATTCAGCGTGCATCGGATATCGTAGGTGAGGAGCATATTGATTATGATAAACAACTACAAGATATAGCTCGAGACAAGCGCTATTGGGAGAATAAGCGCCAAAATATTCGCCAAAAAGAGAAACATCTCGAGGAAAAAATAGCGCACTATGAGGAGCAAATGGCGGGTATTAAAGCAAAAAAACGTGCTATCATTGAGGAGGCGAATCAACAGGCTGCGGATTTGCTCAAGAAGAGTAATGCAACAATAGAACGGACTATTCGCGAAATTAAGGAAGCCAAAGCAGAGAAGAAAGCTACTCAACAAGCACGACAGAAAGTGGAGAATCTTAAGTCCAAAGTTGAGGAGAAATCAACCAAAGTATCTAAACCTTCTTCTGCAACTAGTACGAAAAAACAGACGAGTGTTCTGCGTGATTTGAGCGAATTAAAGATCTTGACCAAGAATCCTGCTAAACTGATTCAAGAGACCAATACGCCTAGACCTAAGATGGTATCAAGCAATGTGGCAGATGAGTTACGTAGGCGTAAGTTATCCTTTTCACGTGAACTGGATATCCGTGGATTGCGTGTAGATGAAGCATTGGAAGTACTGATAGCTTATATTGATGATGCATTGATGGTCAATGCTGAAATGGTTACCATCTTGCATGGTACGGGTACAGGTGCTCTAAAACAAGTTGTGCGCGACTATTTGGCTGAAAGACAGAAGACTATGCGTAAGTTACGTAGTGGAGATATCTCCTTTCACGATGGAGATCCCGATCGAGGTGGAGCTGGAATAACAGTGGTGGAATTATAAGTTAAAAGCATATGAAAAAGAGAATAATTATAACATTCGTAGGGGTATTAGCATTGTTTTCTAATCCTCTTTGTGCTTCTGAGCAATATAGCATATCTTTGGATATGGGATATGGACACAATCTAACCTATGGTTCGTTTGCTAATTTTGATTTAGGAGCATATATGCCTATCAATACGCATTTCGAGATGCAAGCGAATGTCCGTATGAGTACTGCTAACACCTATGCTGTTGGTGTACAAATGCGTCCTAAATTTGCTTTACCTGTAGGTGAAATGTATATAGAGGACCGATTGCTAACGAGTTTTATCCGACGTGAACAGTTTCTTGATTTTGTACATGCGTTATCCGTAGGATATAGGATGCAATATGTGAATGTGCAGTTGGGTATGACCAATCGTGTGATGCTTCCGCCAACGTATGAGTTGAGTGCTGGAGATACTTTTGTTTGCGAGCCCTTTGATTTATTATATCGTCTAGAGGTGTATGTGAGACCTGCAACATCGGTTTGGAATCTCAGTTTGGCACTAGCCAATGTAGATGAATACCAAATTGAGCGTATGTGGCAACCTATGTTCTATCTTGGAGGATGGTATGATATCAACGACCATTGGCGACTATCTATCCAAGGCAAATTGAAACTTGCAGGCATGTTCCACCTTAATGCGCATTACTATGCATCGGAAGTACGAGTAGGTGCGGAATATAAATTCTAAATATGTTGAAGGCTATGAAACCATTTTTTTATCTTACGATATCATTTCTTCTTTCTTGTATGATTTCCTGTGGTCCAGATGCACGTTTGGATATGGTAGGTATGTTTGCAGGATCATCTCCAACCATAGACGAACGATTTGAGCAAGCACAAGAATACAATAACAAGCATGGATTTGTAAAGCTGAAGGCTCTTACTGATGATTATAAGGTACACGTGTGTACGGACACGCATATATCAACGACACAAGTCAATTGGACCAAATTCATTGAGAGCTATCGTGCTGATATGAATTGTCCTGTAGCTATACACCTAGGAGATATTATAGATGCACAAAACTATTATGATGAAATGTATACTGCGTATGAGGCTGTTTCTATCAATCCTGCCAAGCAAGATACGCTGATGGTAGTTGCAGGTAATCATGATATTTATTTCAAACAATGGCCGTTGTTCGTAGATAAATTCAAGACATGTACCTATTATTTTATCGTAGAGACGCCATCTGGTTATAGAGACCTATTTATCTGCTACGACTCTGCAGATGGCACACTAGGAACCAAACAATTGGCTTGGTTAAAAGCAACATTAGAATGGGCTGATACACAGAGTTTTCGCCATATCATTGGTTGCACTCACACCCATCTCTTCAAACGCGATGGATCGCAAGGACATACTTCTAACTACACGATAGAGGAGACATATGCCTTGATCAATCTCTATGCTTCGCACGGAGTGGATATGATTTGGTCAGGACACGATCATACTCGCGAGATAACCCGAGTTAGTGGTATGACATGTATTGTTGTGGACTCTATGAAAGATGAGGATAAGAGACCTTATTATATGCTTGTGACGATGGGTGAAAATATTGCCTATGAGTTTGTTCCTATGTTTGAAATGACCAACTAATGATTATATATATTGGTATAGGAACTAATCTTGGAGACCGTGAAAATAATCTCCACCATGCCCTCAGTCTGCTAGATGATAGGGTAGGCGCGCAACTTGCCTGCTCATCTGTCTATCATAGTAAACCCCAGGGCTTTGACTCGGATAATGAGTTTGCTAATATTGTCACGGTGTACGATACAAATTACACGGCAGAACAGTTGCTTGTAATCACTCAGCAAATCGAATGTGAAATGGGGCGAACGCAGAAGTCTATCAATGGCATATATCATGATCGCATTATTGATATTGATCTGCTATATGCCTATTCTCTATCGCCTGTGACATCTGAGCATATTCCTTATAGTTGTTCTACACCTACTCTTGTTCTTCCGCATCCTCGTATGAAAGAACGAGATTTTGTGATGATTCCATTGGAGGAAGTATTACAAATAACCAATGATACTCTATCACTATGTTTTTAGGTATTCTTTTATTATGAAAACCAATATTACATATTTGATTCTTGCAGTTATTACGACAATTTGCATTAGTTGTGAGTCACATAACCAGCCAGAAGAGCAACATGGATTTGTGACTTATACCTTAAGTTATACCAACACAATAGAGCAGAGTGGTACGCCACCTAAATCATCGGTTGCTACATATGAGCGAACCTCTTCTACAGGACAAAAAGGACAGATGACTGCGGATAATTCTACAAGATTGGAATTACGAGGATGGGATGACTACATTATTAAGGAGGTTGAATTGCAAATGCATTCCAATAAAAGCTCCGGTGCAGGATCTCTGTCTTTAGTAATCGGAAACGATACATTGTGGCAAATTGATAATCAACCGTTTAGTGATAAATCGTGGGCAGGAGAATATACTACAAATTGGCTACCGATAACACGCTCTATGAATACCATTGTAAAGGAAAATGAGTGCATAGAGATCAATATTTCAGCCACTGAGAATAGTCTTTATATTAATAGTTATACCATTTACTACGCTGTTCCTCAATGTTATACGGTTACCTTCCATACGGATTTGGATACCTGTCCTCCCCCTCTTACACAGTCCGCTCCTGATAAACCATTAATCTTACCAGCATGGCAAGATACGGCTGAGTGGTATTTTCTCGGATGGTCAGAGGAGGAAGTGCTAGAAAACCAATTAACAATGCCTCTATTGTCGGCAGGTGATACCTATTTTCCTTGCAAGAATACGACTCTTTGGTCAGTCTATTCCAATCGGAGAGAGAATAGTGCTATATCGGAATATATTTCTGGTCAATATGCAATAGCTATGTGTAATAGAGGGACTGAGTTAGAAGGAGATGGTATGGTCATGAGTGGACTAATAGAAGAGGGTGTACTATCAACTACGCAAGTGACACTTCAGCAAAATGAGAAGGGCGTATATTGTTTAGAAAATACTCTTACATCTGATGTGTTTTATGACGTACAATTCTATAAAGATTCTACTGTAAGAATCATGCATCACGATACGAAGGGAATGATAGGATATAAGGGCGATAAACTCTTTACTATAGATACTCTATGGCAATATAGGGTATTAGAAGAGGATGGATCTTTGGCTATTTACTATCCTAATAAGGACAATTATTATGCGTTGTATATGGGAACTCAAAACGATAAGGACGTAGCATTTGCTAAAGAAATATATATCCCCATTTGGAGTAAATTTGGGTTATGGTTGTTCCCCAAGGTGGAAATCACTACCTGGCCATTTGGTAAGTATGATAATATTACCAATATAGTAAGACCCGTGAGCGCTGATGAATAGGTTTTTCGCTTTGGCATTTAAGAAATACACATTAAAGATGAAAAAAAAGTTATATCTATCCGTTAGCATCAACTCTAATGTTGTGTAAGTCGTAAATTTTATGTAATCTTGTACCTAAAATAAGATATATATGATTTAAAAAGAGGATGAATCAGTTGTTGATACATCCTCTTTTATTATTTCGTCTTCACCTATAACCTATAGTCGATGGGCGTCTTGTAGTTAGATTACAAACGTGCTTTGATAGCTGCAGACTCGGCCTCATAGCCAGGTTTGTCAAGGAGAGCAAACATGTTCTTCTTGTATGCTTCTACACCTGGTTGGTCAAATGGGTTAACACCCAAGATATAGCCAGAGATACCACATGCACGCTCAAAGAAATAGAGCAACTCACCTAAATAATACTCGTTGAGGGTAGGGAGTGTTAACTTCATATTAGGTACACCGCCATCAATATGCGCAATCATTGTACCTAACTCTGCCATCTT
This sequence comes from Paludibacteraceae bacterium, assembly GCA_045119815.1. GTDB lineage: Bacteria > Bacteroidota > Bacteroidia > Bacteroidales > Paludibacteraceae > Colicola. The sequence continues at coordinate 12,247 of JBGVEC010000067.1, forward strand.
ATTCACCTCGTCTACGCGCTTACCAGCAAGGAAATTCAAGCCATCCAAGTTAGCTTCGTCATGTGGGAAAGGAACAGTATGGTTAGGCTCCTCAACCGAAATAACGGTCTCAAACAAGTGGCGTTCGCCATCTTGGATATATTGACCCATAGAGTGGAGGTCGGTAGTGAAATCCACGCTAGCAGGGAAAATACCCTTGCCTTCTTTGCCCTCAGACTCGCCATAGAGTTGTTTCCACCACTCGCTGACATTGTGGAGCTTAGGATGGTAGTTCACGAGGATTTCAATCTTTTTGCCTTGCTCCGCATAGAGGCTATTACGAGCCGCCGCATATTGTGCTGCAGGGTTTTCCTCAAATGGGGTATCAATACCGCAAACCTGCATCATTCGCTCTGCGCCATCGATGAGTGCATTGATATCAAGACCTGCGCATGCGATAGGTAATAACCCTACAGGAGAGAGTACAGAGAAACGACCACCAATATTGTCTTCAATTACGAATGTCTTATATCCCTCTTGGGTAGCCAATGTACGGAGTGCACCTTTCTTAGCGTCGGTAATACATACGATAAGCTGCTTTGCAGCCTCTTTGCCTTGTTGCTCCTCGAGTTGGGTTTTGAGGAGGCGGAAAGCCAATGCAGGCTCGGTAGTAGTACCAGACTTAGAGATGGAGATGATACCGAATTTCTTGTTCTTGAGCAGAGCTTGCAACTCGTAGAGGTAGTCCTCGCCGATGTTTTGACCTGCATATACGATAGCAGGTTTGTTGCCCTCTAGCCATGCGAAGCTACTAGAAAGTGCATCAATAACGGCTTTCGCGCCTAAATACGAGCCACCAATACCGATACATACGATCACTTCGCACTCGCGGCGGAGGAGATCAGCGGTAGCTTGGATGTCCGCTAGTTGTGGACGGATATCGGCAGGAAGATTCATCCAACCGAGAAAATCGTTGCCTTTGCCAGTACCATGAACGAGTTGATCCTGTGCGAGAGCTACTTGCTCTTTGTATGCTGCTACAGCCTCTGCAGTTACGGCTTTAGCATAAGAAAAATGAATATCTTTTGTCATAATTGTAAATTATGAATTTTGAATTATTGAAATTTTTTAGTTAGTTCTTTGATTGTATTCTTAGGAGATTTGCGATTGTAGAGGATTTGATAAACGGCCTCTACGATAGGCAAATCCACTTGTACATCTTGGTTGGCTAGCCATATAGCTTTGGTGCCATAGTAACCTTCTGCTACCATTTCCATTTCGGTTTGCGCAGCTTTGACGCTATAGCCCATACCAATCATCTGCCCAAACTGGCGGTTGCGTGAGAAATTGGAGTAGGCTGTTACTAGTACATCGCCTAGATAACCGCTATCTGTGATGTCGCGTTGTATATCCGCTTTGGCCTTGGTGAAGCGAATCATCTCGTGCATTGCATTTGTCAGGAGTACCGCTTGGAAATTGTCGCCGTAGTGCAGACTTTTGCATATGCCCGCTGCGATAGCATAAATGTTTTTCATCACGCTAGCGTATTCTAGCCCCTCTACATCATTGCTTGGGGTGGTGCGCACATATGGCGTGTCAAAGAGTTTGCTCCATTCGACGGCTTTATTTTTGTCCTTGCAACCCACAGTGAGGTAGCTTAGACGCTCAAGTGCGATCTCTTCGGCGTGGCATGGACCTGCGATGACACCTAGGTTCTCTTTGGGAACTTGGAAATACTGGTGCATATACTCCGTCACGAGTAGGTTTTCATCAGGAATCATACCTTTGACGGCAGAGATGACCATCTTTTGTGACATATCCACCTTGATGTCGTTGAGACTTTGCTTGAGGTATGGAGATGGCACAGCAAGTACTAGGAGGTCAGACTGCTCAATCACGGCATTGATGTCTGCCGAGAAATGGATACGCGACACATCAAAATACGCCCATTCTAAATGGTTAGGGTTGCGGCGGATCTCAATAAACTCGTCAATAGTTTCTTGTTTGCGTATATACCAGTTGATGTCTGTTGCGTTGTGCATGACAATCTTAGCGAGAGCCGTTGCCCAACTACCAGAACCGATTATTGCTAGGTTCATATATTCTTGCCTTTAAAGTTTAAACTATAGCGCCCTGAGGCGCGACCTCTAAACCGAGAAATAAAGCGTTTGGCTTTATTTCTCTGGCTTCATGGTTGGGAACAAGAGAACATCTTGGATAGATGGTTGTCCCGTCATGAAGATAGCGAGGCGGTCAATACCGATACCAATACCAGATGTAGGAGGCATACCGTATTCGAGCGCACGCATAAAGTCGTGGTCAATAATCATTGCCTCGTCGTCGCCCTTGTCCGCAAGTTTCATTTGCTCCACAAAACGCTCGTATTGGTCGATAGGATCGTTGAGCTCGCTATAGGCATTAGCTAGCTCCTTGCCGTTAACCATGAGTTCAAAACGCTCGGTGAGTCCTGGTTTGCTGCGGTGCATCTTGGTCAGAGGTGACATCTCTACAGGGTAGTCGGTGATAAATGTAGGCTGAATGAAGGTACCCTCGCAAGTCTCGCCAAAGATCTCGTCGATGAGTTTGCCTTTGCCCATTTTCTCGGTGTCCTCTACACCATATTTCTTAGCCACTACGCGGATTTCATCCTCGGTCATTGTGCTGAGATCATAACCAGTCTTCTCTTGAATAGCCTCCAAAATAGGCAAACGGCGGTATGGCGCTTTGAAGTTAACGATATTATCGCCAATCTTCACTTCGGTCGTGCCGTTCACAGCGATAGCGATCTTCTCAAGAAGTTGCTCGGTGAAAGCCATCATCCAGTTGTAGTCCTTATATTGCACATAGAGCTCCATGCAGGTGAATTCTGGGTTGTGGGTACGGTCCATGCCTTCGTTGCGGAAGTTACGACCAATCTCGTACACACCCTCAAAACCACCTACGATGAGGCGCTTGAGGTATAACTCAGTAGCGATACGCATGTACATATCCACATCCAATGCGTTATGGTGGGTGATGAATGGACGAGCAGAAGCACCACCTGCAATAGCTTGCAACATTGGGGTCTCCACCTCGGTGTAACCAGCCTCGTCAAACACTTGACGCATGGTGCGGATGATAGTAGCACGCTTGAGGAAGACGTCCTTCACGCCCTCGTTTACCACGAGATCCACATAACGTTGACGATAGCGTTGTTCTGGATCGTTGAATCCGTCGTATGCTACGCCGTCTTTGTATTTAACGATAGGTAGTGGTTTGAGCGATTTAGCAAGTACAGTGAGTTTTTGTGCATGCACAGAAATTTCGCCCATTTGGGTGCGGAAAGTAAAACCTTCAATACCGATGAAGTCACCAATATCGAGGAGTTTCTTGAATACCACGTTGTACATCTGTTGCTCAGCGGTAGTAGCCGTTTCGCCTTCAGGAGTAGGAGTTTGGATATCGTCGCGAGATACATATACTTGGATACGACCCTTAGAGTCTTGAAGCTCAATGAAAGACGCCTTACCCATGATGCGGCGTGACATCAATCGGCCAGCAATGCGTACTGGTTTGCCGTTGTACCACTCAGCATCTTGGTTATCGTCTTCAAATGTAGCTTTGATTTCAGTAGAATAACCGGTAACGACATACTCGGCTGCAGGATATGGATCAATACCCATATCACGCATTTTTTGCAGACTTTCTCTGCGGATTACTTCTTGTTCACTTAATTCCATATGTTATTGCATTTTATATTCGTGTATGTATGTGCGTGCATTATGCGCAATTTGGGCACAAAGTTACTGCTTTTTTTTGATATATGCAAGAAAGATACAAAAAATTGTGGGAGTGAAAGGGAATTCATAACAAAAGAAGATAATAATTAAGCAGAAAGGATCTATCAAAAAAAGAGATCGTGCCTAACAAAAGTTAAGCACGATTATTCTTCAATTTTAGAAGAAAATTATCACTTCTTTACTGGGTCACAAGTTAGGTCGATGCCCAACTTGCGGAAGATCTTGCGGTCTACCTCAGAGAGCATCACTGTTGAATGGACTTGACAACCAGCCAATTGAGGCAATGCCTCCAATGTCTTGCGACAATTCTCGTCGTGCAAAGAGAGGACGGATAATGCCACCAACACCTCATCCGTGTGCAAGCGTGGGTTACGTCCACGTAGGTAACTAATCTTGGTGTGTTGGATTGGTTCAATCATCTCTTGTGGGATGAGTTTCACATCATGGTCTATACCAGCAAGATATTTTGTTGCATTCAGCAACAGAGCGGCACTTGAACCGAGTAGGGGAGAGGCTTCTGCTGTGATGATCGTACCATCGTGCAGTTCAATTGCACCAACTGCCATACTATTATCACGCTCTTTGCGTTCGTTAGCGGCGGTTGTGGTCTTGCGGTCGGCTGTGGAGATACCGACCTGCTGGAACAAACGACCAATACGATTAACTACCGCTTCGCTGATATCGCCATTTGCAAAATCGTTGAGTGCATGGTAATACCGACGGATAATCTCCTGCTTGCTGGCCTCTTGGCAGGCCGCATCATCTTCGATGCAGAAGCCCACCATATTCACGCCCATGTCGGTTGGTGATTTGTATGGGTTATGTCCATAAATACCTGTAAATAAGGCATCTAATACAGGGAATATCTCCGAGTCGCGATTATAACTAACGGCCGTCTTACCATATGCCTCCAAGTGGTATGGGTCAATCATATTCACATCGTTGAGGTCGGCTGTCGCTGCTTCATAAGCTTTGTTGACAGGGTGTTTGAGTGGGAGATTCCACACTGGGAAAGTCTCAAATTTAGCATATCCTGCTTGATTGCCGCGTTGGTGCTCGTTGTAGAGCTGGCTCAAGCATACTGCCATCTTGCCACTACCTGGGCCTGGGGCTGTTACAACCACCAACGGACGCGTAGTCTCAATGTAGTCATTCTTACCAAAACCCTCTGCAGAATCAATGAGTGCCACATTGTGAGGGTAACCCTCAATGGTGTAGTGGAAGTAGGTCTTGATACCGAGGCGCTCAAGGCGTTGGCTGTAGTTTTGTGCCGACGCTTGACCACTATAGTGGGTGATAACCACCGAGTTAACGAGGAATCCTCGAGCCATAAACTCCTCTCTGAGGCGCAATACATCCACATCGTAAGTGATACCTAAGTCTTGACGCACTTTGTTCTTCTCAATGTCGGCAGCAGAGATAACTATGACAATTTCCATGGTATCACGGAGTTGCGTGAGCATCGTGAACTTGCTATCTGGCTGAAAACCAGGTAGTACACGACTAGCATGATAGTCATCAAAGAGTTTACCACCGAGCTCAAGGTAAAGCTTATTACCAAACTGCGCAATACGCTCTTTGATATGCTCCGACTGTATGCGGATGTATTTCTCGTTATTAAAAGGAGTCATATTTCTTTCTCCAAAATTATAGTTGTATTCAAATTTGCCTGCAAAGGTACAAAAAAATGCTGACGTATGCAAGTTTTTGTTTTTATTTATATATAGTATTGATGTTTTAGAAAAGTAAATCAATGACTTGTTCTGCAGTAGATGAATCAGCAAGACGCATGGAATAGTGATGTTTGGTATTTGTTTCATTGTTCTTCTTTGGTTCGTCCTTGGTTGTTAACAGGAGGAAGATTTGGAAGGTGCAAGGGAGAGAAATATTAAGAAAAATGCTTTTATACGCATTATATTAAGTTTTAATATATGGCACGGATTTTGTTAATATATGTATAACCATGTGAACTTAACTATGAAAATTTTAATTCTTTCTTGCAACACAGGCGAAGGGCATAACTCTTGTGCTAAAGCCCTGAAGATAGCTATGGATCGGCGTGGCATAGCATGCGATATTCAGGATACACTGGCATTGGTGAGCGATGAATTATCGCTACGCGTGGCAAATGCTTACGTTTCCTCTACACAAGGATCGTTGTTTGAAACGGTATATAAGATTGGTGGTTTTGTGAGCGACAATATCGACTTTCATCAGTCAATCATCTATGGTGTTAATCGCTTGTATGCCAATACCTTGTATGAGTATATCCGTGATAATGCGTATGATGCAGTAGTATGTGTGCATCTGTTTCCTGCCGAGGCGATGACTGCTTTGCGGCGCAATGAGATGTTACGGATTCCTACCTATTTTGTAATGACCGACTACACCTGTATTCCTTTTTTGCCTGAGACTGATTTGGACTACTATATCATTCCGCATGAGCACCTGATTGAGGAGTTTGTAGAGAAAGGTGTGCCCCGTGAGAAGATTGTGCCGATAGGTATTCCTGTGGATGAGCAGAAGTTTACCACACGAGTTCCCAAAAGCCAAGCACGCCAGCAGTTGACGGAGAGTTGGGGGAAGAGGAATTGGAATACGAATCGCGGGCATTGGTACTTAATCATGTCAGGATCAATGGGATATGGCAATGTAGATGCGCTGGTACATCAATTGCTGGCGTGTATTCGTGAGGATGATAAAGTGGTGTGTGTCTGTGGGCGTAATCAGCAAATATATGACAATATCGCCACGACTTTTTCTAACGAGGAGCGACTCTGTTTGTTGGGTTTCACAGATCAAGTGTCGTTATTGATGGATGCTTCGGATGTTATCTTTACCAAGCCTGGTGGTATCACTTCCACGGAAGCAATGGTTAAGAATATCCCAATGATTCACACGGCTCCTATTCCTGGTTTGGAGAATTACAATGCGCGATTTTTCCATAATCATGGTTTGTCTTACCATACCAACGACATCAGCCAACAAGTGACGATAGCCATGCGATTGTGTGAGGATAAAGCATTCAAGAAGAGCATGTTGCAGCAGCAACGGATAAATGGCAATCCGCGCACATCAGATGATGTGATAGACTGGATACTAAACCATCAAGATATAGCATATGAAGGACAAGAAACAACGCACATTGTATGATAGTTTGCAACGCATTTATGTGGTGCTATTTATTTTGACCATTGGTATTGGTGTGGGCAATATAGTATATCTGTTGTATCAACCTAATATCACGGCTAATGCTTTGTTCTTCTGCGCGATACAGTATGTCGTAATATTGGCTATTCTCACTATTCCTGTGCTGCTACGCAGGCGCTTTATGATTCAAATTCCGCTGATTATCACAGTAATCTGTGCGCTCTTTGGCTTTGTGACTATGATTATGGGTGATGGACTGAATTTCTATGGCCGCTTTACTTGGTGGGACTCCGTGCTGCATTTATTTTCGGGTTGCGTATTAGCGTTTGTGGGATTGTGGATTATCAGTATAATGTTTGAAAATAGCAATCAGGTTGTATTGGGCAACAAGACTTTTCTTGCGTTTTATGTATTGCTCTTTGGGCTGAGTTGTGGAGCCGTTTGGGAGGTTTGTGAGTATGCATATGATGCGTTTTGTGGCACTAATACGCAGCAGTTTATGGCAACCACTACCGCATCTATCACTTCGGCGGACGATATACCGCTATGCGGTCATGAGGCATTGCGTGACACGATGAGTGATATGATACTAAACTTGTTAGGTAGTCTATTGGTGTCAGTGTTTGTCTTTCTCCGCTACGACAAACTTATGGCTATGCACCAATCGGCTATAGAGGGTGGGTGAGCAATCTTAATTATAACAAAGTGATATGTACCCGTCGGGTACATATCACTCTATTTCTACGGTATGCCTATACTAATCTATCGTATATGTATCGTATATCTATCGTGTATCTATCGTGATTGATAGCGGTAGTTTATATGATTTGTCTTATTCTTCTGGGTTATGACCGTCGAAGCAGAAAGTGCAGACTTTGCACTTGGGTAGTCCGATGGCGGCAATAAGGTCCTCTATCTTGGTGTATTTGAGTGACTTGAGCGCGAAGCGGTCTCGCAAGGCACGAATCATGCGTTGGTACTCCAACGAGTCGGTCGTTGCATATGCCTTGATACGCTCTGGGTTGTTGGCAGCCTCTTCGCCCTCCAAGTCCGCAATGATACGGCGGGTGATGAGTTCCATATCCGACTTCGAGGTGGTGAAGTTGGTAAATGGACAGCCATACATGATAGGTGGACAAGCAATACGCATGTGTACATCCTTGGCTCCTGCATCCAATAGGCAACGGGTATTGTCGCGCAATTGTGTACCACGCACAATCGAGTCGTCGCAGAAGAGGATACTCTTGCCACGTAGGATGGAGTAGTTGTGTATGATCTTCATCTTAGCCACTAGGTCACGTGTCGCTTGTTGTGAAGGGGTAAAGGAGCGTGGCCATGTAGGCGTATATTTGGTGATGGCTCGTTGGTAAGGCACACCCGAGGTGTGGGAGTAACCAATTGCCATAGCAATACCTGAATCAGGAATACCGCAGACAATATCCGCTTTCACATCGTCGCTCTTACCCATTGCATGACCACAGGCATAGCGTACTTGCTCCACATTGCGACCTTCGTAGTCGGAGGTAGGGAAACCATAATACACCCAAAGGAAAGAGCAAATCTGCATCTTCTCGTTGGGTTTACGCAGTTGCTCTACGTGGTCGGCATACACGCGTACAATCTCGCCAGGGCCGAGGAAATACTCGGTTTGGAATCCGAGATTGAAGAAGGATGACGACTCGCTGGCAATCGCATAAGCATTATCACGTTTACCTAATACAATAGGTGTGCGTCCCCATGAGTCGCGGGCTGCAATGATGCCGTCTTCAGTGAGGATGAGGATAGAGCAAGAGCCCTTGATTTGCTTGTACACATTCTCAATACCCTCTACGAAGTCTTTGCCTTGTACAATAAGCAAACCTACTAATTCTGTGGGGTTTACGCGTCCGCTACTGAACTCGGAGAGATGTACTTTTTGTTCGAGCAAGTGAGCTACCAAATCGTCTTGGTTGTTGATCTTACCAATGGTGCTGATAGCAAAGCGACCGAGGTGCGAATTGATG
>JBGVEC010000068.1:0-4007 GCA_045119815.1 Paludibacteraceae bacterium
AAGCATTTGCTCAGCATAGGCAATATAATCAGGGTGCATCACGATACACACCTCATCGATACAAGGCGATTGCTCAAAAGCATTCACAGCATGCTCCAAGACCGAGCGACCGTCTGCTAAAGGAAGCAATTGCTTTGGGATATTTCCTCCCACGCGTGCACCTATACCTCCTGCTAATATGACTGCTATGTTTTTCAATTTCAATCTATAAAGATTAGTTAATTAGTAAATGAAAGGTCATCCTATCCCAATTATATAATTAGGCAACCACTTTGTTTTGTCATATAATCGACAACCAATATAAAATAACGACATTACCACTAGAGTAGTCAGTATTGGACAGTATGGAATAATGCTGGTATGGAAATATGGATAACTTAGATTATATATCAAACGAATTAGAATGACATGCAACAAATATATGGTATAACTATATCTGCTTACATTTACAAATATAGGTAGGCATCGTAACGACTGTATTCTATCTTTTGGTAAATTTAGACATATCACGCCCAATGCGATAGCCATCATAGGAATCCCTATGTGTAGCATACAATCAGTCAAGACATTCAAAACGTATATGGCAGCAGCGGATATAATCCCGATATACAGATAATGTTTATTTTCTGCTCGATATTGGGTAATATAATTTCCTGCCAAATATACTCCTATGTACTTTATCAAAGGTGAAATATAGTTCATTACATATGCTTCTGGATAATATTGCTTAATGACCATTAAAATCCCCCAACATAAGAGCACTAATTCATATTCACGAATAGATAAAGACTGTACAATACGTTGCAAAAATGGAGTTAAAAGATATAGCACTAACAACATGTGTACATACCAATGGAAGATGTTGATTTCATTCTTAAACAATCTTGGAATGAATTGACTAATAGCCATCTTCCAGGTTCCATCCCACCATGTATACACACCCGACAATAAAGATAGGACATATGCAAAACCTCCTAATAATACAAAAGGCACAAGCAACCGAACCAATCGTTTTTTATAAAAATCAGTTAGATTCCCTATTGGTTGTGGCAACAATAAGGCTCCTGATAAAAAAACGAACAAAGGGACACCTACAGTTGCTATTGCTTGATATGCACTACATACTAATCCCAACTCTGGATTGTCTAAATCTAGCATAGACCAAGCATGTTGCATCACCACCAAAACCATGGCCAATGCCTTCGCAACATCTATATTATAATTCCGTTCTTTGTGCATACATGTCTATTTCTCTGCAAGGATCATCTCCGCTATTTCGCGGATAGCGCCATCGCCGCCTTTCTTGGTCAACTGAATAATACCAGGAACCGCCTTCACCACCGCTACCGCATTGGCGGGGCATGCGGCTACGCCTGCGTGTTGCAAGAGGTCGAGGTCGTTCACATCATCGCCCACAAAGCAGACTTCTTCTAGTGTTATACCCAACTCCTTGCAAATCTCTTTTGCTGCATCAAGTTTGGTCATTTTCACGCCATCCACCACACGACCTACGCCAGTGTAAACAAATTCTAAACCGAGTTTCTTGCCGCGTTTGAGACCAATATTGGTATTCTCGCTCGTCAATATACCACAAGGAATGCCTGCCTTGCGCAATAGGACAATACCCATGCCGTCATAGACACAAAACTTCTTGAACTCATCACCGCTCTCGGTATAGTACATACCGCCATCGGTCATACAACCGTCCACATCGGTCAAAAATACTTTTACTGGCTTCATGCTACAAGTCTGATTATTCGGGCACAAAGGTACGATTTTTTTTTGAAATGACCAAGAGCACATGTCTATTTTCTTGATAAATACAAAAAAACGCCACACAATTTGTGTAGTCCATAAAAAATAAGTACCTTTGCAGCCAAATAGCAAAATGAGAAAAAACAGCTACATATTCATCGCTTTATTCCTGCTATTGCTCCTATTGGCTCTACTGGATGTATGTTCTGGATCTATCTGGATCTCGCCACTCTCAACTCTCAACTCTCAACTCTCAAATCTCAATTCTCAAATCCTCCTCCACCTCCGTTTACCTAAGATGTTGACGGCTATATTAGCAGGTGCTTCACTTTCGGTGGCAGGATTGATGATGCAGACGCTCTTTCGCAACCCATTGGCAGGGCCTTATATCTTAGGTGTCTCCTCAGGCGCTAGCCTAGGCGTAGCCCTCGTGACGATGGTCACTACTATCCTACCTCTCGCCTTTAGCCTCTCGCCTCATAGCCTTATCGCCACATCTGCCATTATTGGCAGTATGTTAACTATGTTGCTTGTTATGCTCTTTGCTAGGCGTATTCGCAGCAATGTCACACTATTGATTGTAGGTATGATGGTGGGTAATATCGCAGGTGCATTGGTAAATATGATTCAGAATTTCGCCAATCCCGATTCGCTCAAACTCTTTGTGGTATGGACATTAGGATCGCTTAGCGGAGTGAGTTGGGAGGAACTACCTACCCTAGCCATTGGCATCGCCATAGCTGCTATTATCGTCTTAATGCTCATTAAGCCGCTCAATGGTCTGCTTTTGGGCGAGGATTATGCGCGTGGTTTGGGGATTCATGTAGAGCGTACTCGTTGGATGATGGTTTTGGCATCATGTTTGTTAGCAGGTAGTGTAACGGCATTTTGTGGACCAATTGCTTTTATCGGAGTGGCAGTTCCTCATATCGCACGGGGCATTTTTGCGACCAGCAACCATCGCCTGACGGTACCCGCTTCTGCACTGATCGGAGCGAATATCCTGCTCGTCTGCGATATACTCTGTAACCTTGGTACCTATTCGTTGCCGATATCCACGATGAGTGCCCTCTTCGGTGCACCGATTATCTTGTGGATTGTTTTGAAAAAGAAATAAAGATGCGCAAAATTCTTTGGATCATATTATGTTTAGCATTGGTGGGTTGCCGCACACAGCAGCTTTCCCCATTACCCATTGCCGATGTCCCATCTCCTGACACGACCGCTCTCCCTTCTTTTCCTGCGGAGGCACTGTATGTTTTGGGTGCACAATGGGAGGCAGATAGTCTTTTGCAACAGGAGTTGAGCATTGCCGATTACATAGAACAAGAACTCATGCGTCTCTACCCAGAGAGAGCATACAAGGGATATATCAACAAACTCTGTTCAACGGCAGACCGCCTACTAGTTAGCTCCACGCAACGCCCCACTCTCTTTGCCCCTAAGCAACAGGAGATACGGTTTGCACATGGTCAATCGCCTAGTGGTACACTATATGCCATATTGGATTCGCTGTCTTTGGATGAAGAATTGCAAGTGCTAGAACTCACGCCACAAGAACAGGCCAATTGGCAACGACTGCAAGATTTAGCACATAGCAAGCAACCGCTTACCCGCGAGGCATTTGATACGCTCCATATAGAATTCTTTGATGAAGAGAACATCCTTCTTACACTTTTGCTTTGGCGTGGTCCTCGTATGTTCTATCGTATTTTGCAGAGCAAGGCTCGTGCCGAGAAATTGGCGTATTACTACTATGGCGAAGCCACCAATAATGGTCGTCCTGGCGATGCGTTCAAGCATATCTATGTCAATGTGCTATTGCGCACTTATGTGGGTGATTGGCTCTCGCATGCTATTATGGATATCTTTTGGGAGTGGAAAAGTCCCAATGCACCTTGTGATCATTTTATGGATTTGCATAATAATATCATCGGTCGCCAGACGCGCTACGATGATTTTACGACTCTTGACACGCAGTGCAATGCCGATATGCGTCATTGGTTGCTGTGGGCAGAGAATGTGCAGCAGTTCGTACAAGACTCGGTAAATGGACAACGACAAGAGTGGGATCTGGAGACCCCCACCTTCATCGTTGAACCCGCCGCACAAGATGTCAGCGAGTTAGAATATATCTATTGGAATAGATAGCAATAAGTCTGGGGATGATGCGCAGAAGTCTTGCTTTGCACTGGACATTACAAGATGCTAATGAAAAGAATAGCAGTATCATCAGCGCATCATCAGCCAAA
>JBGVEC010000069.1:0-9510 GCA_045119815.1 Paludibacteraceae bacterium
CTTCGTGCCGTGACGCGAGCAGCTATCTCAAATGGAATAAAAGTTAAAGCCATTTATCGTGGTTATAAGGGACTTATAGATGGCGAAGTGGAGGAGTTTACTTCTCAAAATGTGAGTGGTATTATCCAACGTGGTGGTACCATCATTAAATCTGCTCGTTGCCCAGAGTTCCCTACCAAAGAGGGACGTGAGAAAGCATATGAGACGTTGAAACGAGAAGGTATAGAGGCGTTGATTATTATCGGTGGTGATGGTACTTTTACGGGTGGTCGTATCTTCGCACAAGAGTATAATGTACCAGTGATTGGAATTCCGGGTACGATTGATAACGATTTGTGGGGAACTGATGCTACTATTGGTTATGATACGGCTCTAAATACGATTATGCATTGTGTGGATACTCTGCGTGATACTGCAACTAGTCATGAGCGTGTATTCCTTGTGGAGGTGATGGGGCGTGATGCGGGTTTCTTGACCTTAAACGCAGCCATTGCAGCAGGTGCCGAAGCGGCTATTATCCCAGAGCGTGCTACTATTATTGAGCAGATAGAGGCTGCTATTGGACATGGTAAGCGTAAGAGTAAAAATAGTAGTATCGTTCTTGTGCAAGAGCACGCCGTAGAGGGTGGTGCTCAAGCGGTGGCAAAGATGATGGAGCATGAACATCCTGAGTTCAGTACACGTGTAACCATTTTGGGACACCTTCAACGTGGTGGCTCGCCTACCGCGAATGATCGTATATTGGCATCTCGTATGGGTATTGCTGCGGTACAAGCTCTACTTGAAGATCAACGCAATGTGATGGTGGGTGTGAAGAATGGCGAGATAGATTATGTTCCTTTGAGCAAAGCGATTAAGCAGAAGAAGGATATCAAAGACGAAAAATGGGAAGCAATCCAAGTGTTGAGTATCTAAACGAGTTTGTTTTTCTAATATATATAATAAGGTGTGCATCGGCGCACCTTATTTTTTATGCTTTATGCTAGATTGGAGTTTTTCTTTTGTGGAATGGATGAATGTCGTATGAAGGTAGTTTTTTGCTATCAAAATGCGCAAAAAAATACTTTTTTGCTGGAAAAATGTTGAAAAAACAATAAAAAAGTGCTTAAAAACATATTTTTTTAACAAAATATTTGGTGGTTTTAAAAAAATGTCTTATCTTTGCACTCGATTTGGCACAAATGGTGACAATTTGTAATTGAAAACACTAATTAACAAACAAAATATTTACAAACACTTTAAATTTAGTCTGTATGAAGAAGATTTTTACACTTTTCATGGCGACAGTGGTTGCGCTTTCTGTGATGGCGTTACCACAAAACGTAAAATTGGCAGGTAAGAATGCTAAACCTGCAAGTCAAGAACAATTTGAGGCTAAGACTCCTGCTCAAGCAAAAGCTTTGGAGATGGCAAAAGATGCTAAGGTTCTCCGTAGTTTTGAGCGCGTAGAGAAGGAAGTGAAGAAAGTTCCTGCTAAGTCTCCATTGAAAGTAGCTGCTGCTCAAGCTGCAGATACTATCAAATGGCACTTTGATGGCTTCTCTGTAGCACCTGAGTATTATGAGGAGTCTGGTGACTGGTTTATGTCTTGTAGCGAAGGTAATCGTTTGGCTAAGTTTGACATCTTGAATGAGTCTTATGTAGGTACATTTACTGAGGAAGATTTGGATCTTTATTACTCTTATATCCTCAACGAGTATGATGAGTATGTGGATTATGAGAAAGTGGTATTGACTATCACAGAGACCCCAAAAGGTCAATATCTTACTACTCTTGATCTGCACGCTGTAATCGATGGTTCAGATGGCAATGTGTATGTAGTGACTTGTACACACGATTTCTTTACTCCAAAGGCAGAAGTTAGTTATGAGCTAACTGGTGCTACTTTGACCTTTGACGAGGATAATGATTTGGTTACATTGGTTGGTAAGAACGCTGATTTGGATTTGGCTCTTGCTTATGTGGCAACTTGGCCTACAGGTCGCTATACTCAAAACAATTTAGTTATCGAGGAGACCAAGGTGGTATGCAAAGGTGTAGAGCAAAAATTGATGAATACTGAGATGGTCGTAGCTTCTCAAATGCTTGATGGTTCCTTGTCTTATGTAGCTGATATGAGCTATTACAATCAAGATACTGTACTCAATAAAGTATCTGTTACTGCTCCTGTAGCTGCTGCTACTGATACTGTTAATATTGAGATTTTTAACCTTGATGTAGATGATTCATGGGCTGCAATCTTCGGTTGGGTATATTTGACTGGTGCAAGCAGCGAGTGGGATATTTATGCTGGTGTAGCTGGTATGCAAGCTGAAGAAGGCGAGTGGGCTGGTGAAGATGAGGTAATGCTCTATGTGACTGACAAAGCTACTGGCGTTGAGACCGAAGCTATCTATGCAACTGCAATGATGGTTAACGATGATGAACTTGGTTGGATGGTACTTCTCGAAGGTCACTGCAAAGATGGTAAATACTATGTAGTAGAGATGAAGTTTGAGGTTCCAGAGCCAACTAAAACAGTTACTTTGAGCTTCCCTAACTCAGCTACAGCTGCGTTCTATCCTGATTTGGGTAACGACCTCTATTTGGCTAACCAAGACGACGAGTATTTCGTAGCTCTTGATATCTATGGTGTACCAATGGGTGGCGAGTTTACTTATGACGATATGGATACTTACTACACCCAACTCGTTAAATTTGGCGAGACAAAGGACGATATGACTGAGATTCAAATTGCTGATGTAAATGGTAAAGTATATCAAACAGGTGATACTACTTGGATGGTTGCTGATGTGATTGGTTTTGATGCAGTGCTCTATCAAGTAGAGTTGTGGTATATCGTTCCAACTCCAAAAGAGACCGTTAAATTGACTGTTGCTGCTGCCTTCGATAACCAACTTGAGGCTAAAGGTTACTATACATTGTCAGGTGTAGATGAGACCACAGGTCTGCTCGTAGCAATGTCACCTCTTACAGAGGAAGTGGCTGGTACATTCGTGAACGACGGTGTGTTCGGTAAGTTTGGTGAGGGTGGTCAATATGACTTCTATGCAACTCAAACCTATGTAGCTAAACAAACTGGCGTGGACGAGTATGGTGATCCAGAGTATGATGTATATTCAGTAGAGAAAGGTACCCTCACCGTTACCGTAGATGAGGAAGAGAATATCGTAGCTACTGCAACTATAATCTGTTCTAACGCAGTACAATACGAGATCACTATGACCTCTAAGGTAGAGAAACCACACTTGCAATATGATGCAGAGTACGGTGTAGAGAAAGCTTATACTGCAGCTGATATTGTAACCTCAGAATTTGATGCTGATTATGGTATGGGAATTTGGCAAGTAAAGGCAGCTGATGGTTCTGATCTATGCGCATTGTATTTCTTTGCAGAGGAGGCTGATGCTGATATCGTTATCCCAGCAGGTGTTTATCCAATTGACGACTCTATGGATTATGGTACTGTATATGCAAGTACAGGTTATGATTCAAATTATGGTGCATCTCCATCATTGTATGCAACATACCTTGCAGATGATCCTGAATACCTTGATGAATTGTGGTTTATGGTAAGCGGTACTGTAACAGTTGAGAAAGTAGATGGTAAGATGAAGATGACTATTGATGCGATCAACTCTTACGATCAAGAGGTTAAGATCACTTACGATGGTACAGCAACTGCTCTCGAGAATGTGAATGTAAATGTTGAGGGTATTCGTAAGCAAATCGTTGACGGTCAACTCGTGATCATTCGCGATGGTAAGGCTTACAACGCACAAGGTGCACAAGTGAAGTAAGATTATAGGACGGCTTCGCTTATAGGTAATTGGCGCTTGGCTATAGGCGAAAGGCGATGAATCAAGAAGGCATGCGTGAGCGTGCCTTCTTTTGTGTTTTATTTCTATCTTTTACACTAAACAAATTTTGGTATGTCGCAAAATTTTACTACCTTTGCAGCGAATTAAAAGATAGTCTATTATGCGCAAGATTTTTTTCTTACTTTTGTCTGTATTCTGCATGCAGGGAGTGTATGCAGCAATGGATACAATTTATTTGGAGTTTGACCACTTTTCTCAAGGTCCTAAGTACTACAATTCTGGTGATTGGTATGTGGTACTAGAGAATGAGGAGGATTGGGAGGTATATCTCAATTGGAAAGCTCCTAAGGATAATTACTGCGGAACATTCCGTATGAATAAGTTCTTGGATGATTATTCTTACATATTCACACCTGACAATCGCGAGAATGGTGGTATTCACTTTAAGAATATCATCATGACAATCGCAGTGGAGGAAATCAGTCCAATGCTTGAACAGATAGAGTTGAACGCCACTATAACCGGTACGGATGGTAATATCTACAAGGTGCATGCCACCCATGAGGTGATCAATGCCAAGGATGAGATAGATGTATCTATATTGGATGCTACTATAGAGACAGAGGAAGATGCTTATACTATTTCGGGTAAGAATACGGATTGGGATATTGCGCTCAAGGTGAATAGTTCCTCTATTATTGGCAGTTATACAGCATTAGATTACTTTGATCTCTCTGCTTCGCGCTTTGTATATCAAGGCAAGTCTATTACTCCGTTGCAATTAGAAGCACAAGTGGGTGTGGGGTATTTGGCGGATAGTGTGTTGGCATATATGGCGCAGTGTAATATGCTGGGTAATGATACAGTGATTTATCATATGCTATTGGCCGTGCCATTCTCTGCTCCAATAGATACAGTAGATGTGAAGTGTGCGAATATGCGGATCGATGACACTTATGCTGAGGTGTATAATATGATGACTATTGCTGCGTCTAACGATGAGTATGAGCTGCAAATAATGTATAAGGATAATGTTCTGCGTGAGCGTACATATACAGAAGCACTGGCACAGGTGTATGTGACGGATAAACAAACGGGTAATCAAGTGGAGTCGTTGACGACTAATGTATATGTAAAGCAACTTCATGCGGGCGAGTATACAGTGTATGGCGAGGCTCGTTGTACGGATAATGTGGTGTATAACTTTGATTTAGCATGGGTGGTGCCTGCGACTACCGATACAATAGCCCTGCGCTTTGACCATACAGCTCGTGCGTCTTATTATCCACAGATGAACAACGACCTATTGCTCATCAATTCCAACGACCGCTACACTTTGAATCTTAATGTAGTAGGTGCAGAACTAGGAGGTAAATTTACGATGGAGCATATAGGGGAGTACTACACATCTTTGTCCGATGATGAATTGAAGATGGATATTGAGTTGGCACAAGTGGAAGGTACGATTTATCAGTCCGGAGATACGACTTGGGTGAAAGCGCAGATGGTGGGTTTTGATGCGAAACTATATGATGTGCAGTTGTGGTATGCTGTACCTACGCCAACGGATACCGTAGAACTGACATTCAACGATGTGCCTTTTGCCAACCATTTGGAGGAAGGTTACTATCAGTTGATTGCTTATACGGAGGATCAAGCGAGCATGGTGTCCTTTACACCTGCAAGCCATGAGGTAGAAGGCACATTCGTTAATGATGGCATGTTTGGTCGATTTGGAGAAGGACATTATGACTTCTTTAATGATTATACCTATATTCAGGAGTGGAATCCTAAGACTCGAGAGTATGATACCTATACCATAGAGAAAGGAGAACTGGTCGTTACTCTATCTGCGGAAGGCATCATCACGGCACGTGCGGAAGTGGTAGGTGAGGATGCAAAGCTGTATCGTATAACGATGTATTCTAAATACGAGCGTCCACATTTGGATTTTGATTCAGAGGATGGTGCTGTGGAGCGTGTGTATGGTGCAGAGGATGATGTCGTAATAGAAGATCATACGCAGCGTGATGGTTATATCATTTTCCAAGCCACAGCGCATGATCAATCAGATATGTTGGTGCTGTATTTCTTTGCTAATCAGGTGGATAGTGTGGTGACTATTCCTCAAGGAGTATATCCGATCAATCATTCGTTGGTGGCTGGTACTGTGTTGTCAAGTAGGGGTGCTAATGAGGATAATACCGTGTCTCCATCTTTGTATGCTAGTTTGACGGATGGCTATTTGGATCAGTTGTATTTTCTAGTTGATGGCACAGTGAAGGTAGAAAAAGTGGATGGTAAGTTGAGACTAGAGGTAAAGGCTGTGAACTCCTACGATGTGCCTGTGCATATTGTATATGATGCGCAGTTCACCGATGTAGAAGATGTAGAGCACACACAGACGAGCACGAATAAGGTGCTTCGTGATGGTCGTTTGATAATTAATCATGGTGGTAAGGAATATAGTATCTTAGGTGTTGAAATAAATAATTAACTAATCATATAAGTTTATGAAAAAACTGTTTGCTCTTTTCTTGTTAGCTTTTGTGGCGATTGGTCTTATGGCTGCGCCTACTACACAAATTAAGAAATTATCTGATGCGTCTGCTCTGTCTGTCAATGAGCAACGCGCTTTACATTTGATAAATCAGGATGTAACCAAACGTGCTAATCCTGCCGCAGTGGCAGAGAAATCGTTCAGCAAACAGCATGCTTTGGGACTCAAGAAGGCAACGGCTGAGGATATTGTACTTAATGGTGAGGGTTTCCTAGTAGGTCCTGAGTATGAAGCAGCTACGGGCGAGTGGTATATTGCGTTAGAAGCTCAAGGTTATACTTTCCGCTTGTGTTGGTACGGCGATGAGGATAATTATTGCGGTACTTATACTTTTGATGATATTAGCATGGAATACTCATGGGGATGGTATCAATCAGCAGATATGTTCTACGAGATTTATTTCCAAGATGTAACCATGACTGTTTCTGAGAAAGTAGAAGGAAGCCTCAAGCAAATTGTACTAGATGCTACTATCTTGGATACTAATGACCGCACTTACAAGGTGCATTCAGTACACAATGCCTTTACTCCTAAAAGTACAGTAGAGAGTACATTGGACAACAGCAAGGTGACTATGGACTTTGGATATTATGTGTTGGAAGGTAGCAATGATGACTTGTCTGTGAAATTGGGTGTCATCTCTGACATTATCGAGGGCGAATATACCAAAGCTAGCTTTGATATGAATCAAACCAAGATTGTCTATAAGGGTAAAGAGCAACAGATGCTGCAAGCCAATATGATGATTGGCTTGAGCGACTTGGATAATGGGGCTTTGGGATATAAAGCAGCTTTGCACTTCTATAACCAAGATACCGTATTGCACAAGGTATCGATGACTGTGCCATTGCCCGCGGCGAAAGATACGATTAAGGTGGAATGTCATAACTTGTTTGTAGATGACTCATTCGCCGATTATGGCTTTATGATGGTTGGTGGCTCTAATGAGAATTACGATATTTTTGCTATGTATGAGGACTTTGCACCAGCAGAAGGTGTGTATGAGGATATTGCATTGACCGTGACAGACAAGAAGACTTGGTTAGATTGCTCATCTATTCGTGGTACATTGACTTTGAAAGAAACAACTGATGGTTGGGAGGCAAACATTGAGGCATATTGCGACGATTATAATTGGTACTCCATTGATATGAATTATGAAGTGCCAGAACCAACCAAAACAGTGAAAGTGGAGTTTGATGAAAGTGCGTTGGCTAGTTTCCGTGCTGATCAATTGAATATGATTCAACTTATTCAGTATGCAGATGATTATGAGGCGTCTATTACCATCTATAATACAGGCTTGGGTGAGTCTTTTGATATGGAGAAAGTGTTGATGGATTATACCGAGTTCTATGATTGGACAGTAGAGTCTAGTGTAGAAATTGCAGATGTAAAGGGCGTGTTGAACCAACGAGGTGACACCACCGTGATTAATGCAAGTTATATCGGTTTTAATGCTGTACAATATGATGTGGAATTTTGGTATGTTGTACCTACCCCTATTGACACGGTAGAGATTGAGATGCCAGTTAAGTTTACCAACGCGTTGCAAGATGGTTATTACATTCTGTCTTCTTATGCGCCAGATAATTCTATCTTCATATCGTTGAGTCCTTTGACCGACGGAGAAGTGGCAGGTACCTACATCAATGATGGTATGTTTGGTAAGTTCGGAGCAGAAGGTGGCCGCTATGACTTCTTCAGTGGTAACACCTTTATCTATGTAGAGTCTGAAATGCAAAACTACACCATTGAGAAGGGAGAGTTGGTGGTTGAGCATGCCACAGATGGTACTATTACGGCAGAGGCAAAGTTTATTGCTCGTAATGGAGTGTATTACCACGTGAAGATGACTTCAGAGTACAATGTGCATCTTGATTTCGATGAGCCAGAAGAGATTATTGATCGTACCTATACTACGGATGATTATGTAACTATTGATGATCAAACAGAAAAGAATGGTTATATTTATCTTGCACTAGAGGCGGCAGATGGTTCGGATATGGCGGCGTTCTTCTTCTACGTAGAGGCGGCAGACGAGGATATCATCGTGCCTGCTGGTGTTTATCCAATTGATTCTTCTGAAGAATATGGTACCGTACAGGCTAACCCTGGAGTACAAGGTGACGGTGTATGGCCTTCATTCTATGCTCGCACGATGGAGGACGGTCAGCTGATTACGCCATTGTGGTTGCTTGTTGATGGAACCGTAGAGGTGACTAAGACAGAGGATGGTAAACCATATTTGGAAGTTAACGCAGTTAACTCATATGGCGTGGAGGTGCATATCGTCTTTGATGGCACAGCTACTGGTCTTGAAAATATCAATGTGAATGTTGAAGGAATCCGCAAACAAATCATTGATGGTCAGCTTGTGGTTATCCGTGATGGTAAGGCATACAATGCTCAAGGATCACAAGTAAAGTAGAACATTTTGTAGGTATGAAGGAGGCTTACTTTTTTGATATGGATGGAGTTTTGTTTGACTCTATGCCTCATCATGCTATAGCATGGGAGAAGGTTATGGAACAACATAACCTTCCATTCAGTGCCTATGATTGTTATGTCAATGAGGGTCGTACTGGTGAATCGGTGATCCGTGAGGCGATGTGGAAAGCTCGCAATCGCGATGCGACACCCGAGGAAATACAAACCATATACGCAGAGAAATCGGCGTATTTTACAATGTTAGAGCAACAAGCGGGTGGTACACCTGTTGTGCCTGGTGTAGCGGATGTACTGCAGTATATTCATGCTTGTGGTAATGATATTTGGGTGGTTACGGGTAGTGGTATGCGTAGCTTGCTAGATAATCTCAATAATGTCCTTCCTGCGGTTTTTGCAAAAGAGAGAATGATTACTGCTTTTGATGTGGTGAAAGGCAAACCCGATCCAGAACCCTATCTCAAAGCATGGGAACGTTCTGGGTTGAGTAAGGAGCAATGCATTGTGATAGAGAATGCGCCTTTGGGCGTGCGCTCAGGTAAAGCGGCAGGATTGAAAGTGTACGCAGTAAACACTGGTATATTATCTCGGGAAGATCTTATGCAAGCAGGTGCTGATATGGTGTTTGATTCTATGAGAGATTTGCTAAAGGAGATAAGTCAATAAGATGCTTTTTTTGAG
>JBGVEC010000070.1:0-3202 GCA_045119815.1 Paludibacteraceae bacterium
TTGCTCGTTGGTAGGATTATTTGTACTCCTTTATGGCTTGTTCATCAACCCAATTGACAAGGCGGTTATTATTGGCGGTTTGCTCCTGACTATTGGTGTAGCATTCTTGATTATGTTCTTTGTGTCAAAGAATTATCTCAAAAAGGAGATTGAGAAAGAAGAAAAAGCACTTGCTGAAAAAGAGTAAACTGCGTTTATCTGTCTGACTTATTTTTCAAAATCACTTGTTTTTCATCATTTTATGGATAAGCAGCAGTTTATTTCCGCCATTGGCGGCTTGCAGGAATCCCTTCGGCGGTTCCTGCTTGTGCTGACTCATGGAGATGAAGAACTGGCTAATGATCTGGCGCAAGAAGCCATACTGAAGGCATATTTGCATTGTGCTACCTTTGAAGAGAAATCGGCTTTGCAGACATGGGTGTTTCGGATTGCCTACAATGAATATCTTAACGAACAAAATAAGTACTGGAATACCCATCGCGTAGCAGTAGAGAACTATGAGAGCGTTGATACGGAAGTAGCCACAGAACAGACAGATGCAGCGTTTCGCTATGAGCCACTGTATCAAGCGATTGACCAATTACCGAAACAAGAGAAGGCTGTGGTGATACTATATTATTTAGAAGAAAAAAGTGTTCGAGAAATAAGCAAGATCACTGAAATATCGGAAGGCAATATTGCGGTGATGTTGTTTCGAGCTAGGAAGAAGTTGAAAGCTATGCTGAAGTCTGAATTTTGAATTATGATTACCAATAGAAAAATCAAACAACGTTTGCGTGCAAGTGCTCCGCAAGTAAAAGACAATGAGGCGTTTATGGCGGATACGATTCGTCAGATTGATCTTATGCCATCGCCCAGTAGCGAGTTGCAAGAAAGTTTGCGTAGATACACGATGCTGGAGCAATTAGCCATGCGAATGGATGCTGCTCGATGGTTACTGATTGGCGGGACTGGAAGCGTAGCTGTAGGATATGCTATTTTTAGCCATTTAGAGGCGATTTTAAGCGCTCTTTCGGCATTGATGGTATGGTAACGCTACCCTTGCGCAATGGTAACGCAAGGGTAGCGAAATGGTAATAGGATAACGCTCGGAGATTTGTGTTAGAAATTGGTGATAGATTGTCCCGTAAGGGTGTATAGGTTTCCATCGCGGAGAATGAGGACTTGATTGTCTTTAACGACCTTATATGTCTTAGCGTTATTGCTTAGAGTGTTATCAATATCAGTTGTTGTTCCTCCTTGAGTACTTTTAGGGAAACGAACGGCCACATCATCGTAGGCAAAATAACCTGGGATAGTAAATCCATATTTGCCACCCATCTCGTCGGAATAGCGGAAATTGAAACGCACTTTAGCTACCTCGCCCAATGCGGATAAATCCCACTTTTGCCAGTCTGTAACTACATTCTTACCTTTCACCAAATAGAACTCTACAGAGTCTTTAGGAGTAGCATACGCATCGGCATCTACATCATCAAAACTATACGCCACAATCTTCAGCCACGCGTTGTCTGTCAGTCCATCCCAATTGCCACCAAAACTATTGCCAGCCTCGCTCTTAACGCCGTTGTAGAGTTGGTTGAGGGTGTAGTTGGTGTTGATGACATACATGTGGTCAATCACACGTTTTTTGCCATCTTCAAAAGAAATCTCAGGCAGATTCTCTATGTAGGTAAAGAAATCTTTGTAGCCATAGTGTACTGCAAAATTATTGCCAGAGTGTGGTTGAACTGGCACCATCCATTGGACATTGAACCAACCGAGTGCAGCATCGTTGCCTGCATTAGCTTTCACGTAGTCCTCACCATAGAATTTAGCGATGTGTTTGTCACGATCTTCGTCACTCCATCCTGCACCCCAGTAGTTAGAGATAGCGTGACCACCGCCCCAGAAACAGTAGGCATAGTTGTCAGGGAAAGTGTGTGCCAACTCGGTATTACCCTCATCATACCAGTGGTATTCGGCACTCATATAGTCCGCATAGGTCAATGGGCCGCCATACTGTGGGTCATCGATGAGGTCTGACCATGTGGTGATGGTTCGACCTGCCCAATCATCGGCATAATCGAGAGAGTACTCGGTGAACTTGGCATCTTCGTCCTCAAAGGTTAAGACGCGCAACTCGTAGTCCTGCGCCATGAGGACTACATTCATCAGGCATAAAGCCGCAAGAAAAATAGATTTCTTCATGTTGTTTGTTGTTTTGTTGGTTAATAATATTGATTAGAGTCTTGCAAAAGCGTCGCTTTGCTTTCGAGGAGAGACTAATCCACAGACCATCGGAACAAGATACAACAAACATGTGCTTGATAATAGCATCAAACACATACGCATAAGAAGCGTACCTAAGATAATATTGAAACCTGTCTGTCATGTCGTTGGCTCGATTCCCCGAGAGCGTTCAACTTCACCTTGATTGACAGTTCAAAGAGTTTTAAAAGTTTTAAGAGTTTTAAGGGGTTACCTTTGAAACTTCTAAAACAGCACCTATGGTGCGGTTAAAACCATTTCAACTACCAACTCTGTTGGTGGCATGCAGCAGGTCTTCTGACTTATCGCTCCTTTTGTTCAGCCTTCCCAATTCGTTAAGAATCAGTGACTTTTAAGATATTGAACATTGGATTGCGAATCACAGCAGCGGGACTGTGCAGGAATTTCACCTGCTTCCCTTTACTGAATGCGGTGCAAAGGTAGTGCTTTTTTATGACATGTGCAAATAAAAAGCGCATTTTTTGCGCTTTTTATGTTTAGTGGACGCCCGCAAACGGGCTACTGTTTAGAGCATGAAGTGCCGATGAAGTGCGCTTAATAACCTAAGAATAACCTATAAATCACCTATGAATAACCTAAGAATCACCTAAGATTTATAGGTGCAAGGTAAGGTCTTTGACAAAGTACAATTTACAATTTATATAGTGGGATATGGGTGATGGTGCCTTGATGGATGCGGTAGAGGCGTTGGTTGGTAGTAGGTGAACGCAAGGCACCTAAAGCCTCCACATAAGGGCCTATCTTAATATAATCAAACATATCGATCATGCCCTTTGGTATCTCGGTAAATCCACTATACCAAGCGGCTTTCTTGCCAGTAGTGCGTACATAACGAGCTAAGGATTGGAGCGTCTGTAGGTCGGCATCGCCACCCATGAAACAGACACAACTGACCGCAGAGTAGCGCGCCAGCAGCGTGGCAATGGCATCT
>JBGVEC010000071.1:0-5987 GCA_045119815.1 Paludibacteraceae bacterium
ATACACTATTCGCCGTAACCCATAAGCTAGTCTCCTACGAGACAGAGGAAGAATGTAATGTTAGTCTTGCGACTATGGTGCTTGTGGCATTCTCATATGCTACTCCTTCGTACTTGTAAGTACGTCGATAAACTCTCTCCGACAAGAGTTAATTAGGACTTATATGCCTTTTCAGCTCTCTTTAATTCCTCCTCGAAGTATTCCTTCTCCTCAGGAATTTCGAGGTCGTCCTCATCTAAAGAACAGATTTGCATTACAGCCTCTCGTAATGTTTCGTGAATCATTACTCTTGGCGCATCGAACCGAATCGATTCTTCTGTAATGAATATGTCTTTGCCATTTACATTGGCAGACCCGATAGTGTACTCCTCTTCGAGTACGAACCAATTAACATTTGAACTCATAATAGTATCCTTCCCCGTCTAGCCGATAGGACAGCTATTGATTTATTTACCTCTATGGATAATTCCTTCGTTATCTATCGAGCCACCTTCGTTCTCGATAACCATCTTGATATGAGCATATGGCATCTTCTGTTTCTCCTCCATTAAGTCGAAGACAGATTTTCCATCATACTCAATTGACCAGTAGACTCCCACTATCTCCCTTCCTACAGGTCTACGGTGTTCCTCTACTTTTCTACAGTCGTTAACCGAGATATCCTTGTCGGATATTCGAGCCATTATAGACTGTGGACTGAATTCACCTATATTTGCCTGAGCGAGTCTTCTGTTAACTCCTCTCTTGACGTAATAGATGTTCCATGAGCCGTCTTCACAAACGTACTCCCAATAGTTAGGAGCTTCCTCAAATGGAATCTCCTTCTTCAGGTATGCATCCTTACCGTTCTTTGTTTTGAACTTGATAAGGATTTCATCCTGCCAGAACACGTAACCGTGTTCGACTTTCTTACTAGTCATAGCTAGTCCTCCTTCTTGCTTATAAGCAAGCTGATAAACTCTCTCCTGTCCATCAGCTACAGTGCCTAACTATTAGTTAGCCTTAACGGTATGACCATCCAAGTGGAATCCCTGTTCTTCCATCATACCAATCAACTTCTTGTAAGTGATGTTCTGATGTGAACTGATGATTTCCAACATGTTGTCCCCGTCGTGGAACTCAACGGTTGTTCTCGCCTTACGAACGGATGTAAGAGTTGTGGCACTCTCAAACCACTTCATCACATCCCCTGTAAGTTCCTTACCTTCCAAGAGTGTTTTGATGATAAGCAAGTTGTGAATCTCATGTGTTCTCTGGTAAGTCTGTGTTCTCACAGTGTTCTCTGACAATTCCAAGTTGTCCTTCATTGCTTTGATTGAAGATTCCAACTCGTCAACCTTGGCTACGATAGCCTGCACCATTGTGTTCTTATTCATAATTAGTTCCTCCTATGTGTTTAAGTGCCATAGGCCACTGCCCTCTTCAACAACAGTCAGTTTTTATCTATACGCTGCACCATTGTGTTTTAGAGGATATGTAATGTGAACGTTTATAAATAAGCTGATAAACTCTCTCCGATGAGTCTTACCAGTTATTCACTGGTACTGATTCTGGGAACACTGTTACTGTGTACGCAGCTTGTCCATACCAAGCTAATGTTGCTACGAACTCTTCTGCCCCACGCTTGTTGTCCCATAAGTAGGCTCTCTTGTTGTTTTCACAACGCCATTCCTTACGGTCGTTATACCATAAGGTTGTTACCCAACGATACTGTACCTTGTTATCGATACAACAAGGTACGACTACGGCAGTAAATGCCTTTTGTGGCTTTGGGAAGGTTCCACTGCCCCATCTTGTGAGTTTCATAATTAATTCTCCTATATATTTGCAATACCATCTTCATTCACACAGAAGCTTCTAGCACTGTCCATTGACATAGCTCCGTATGACATGAAGTCAAACTTGTTAATCTTACGTAAGTATCTAGCTATCGACTTAGCTGTCGACTTAGTAAGCCCTGTGTACATCGGAGTAGGACCACAATCGTATCCAAACTCTGCATCTAATGCGTTGTAACACCATACACACCACATACTATACCTCCTTACTTGCATAGAACTGTTGAATTTCTTTCTTAATCTTCTTATCTATTAATTTAACATAACGGATGACCCACACCCTATCGAGTGTAATTGCGTACAGAAATCTGTACAGTGCTAACACGAGTTTCATCTTTAATCCTCCTCTTTTGTGTTGAAGTCTTTGCCATAGCGTCCCACTTCTCAGCGTTACGTTCCTCTTGTTGTTCATTACGTACGATAATACGTAGCTTATTACAAGCGGCTGTAAGTTCAATATCGAACTTGTCCATAGTTAACTCCTTGCCTATCTATAAAGCGGATAGGCACGCTTGTTAATTATAACTATTCTTCATCCTTATGTGTTGCGAACAATACATAATTAAGATGGAAAACCTTACGACAAATAGCCATCTTAAAGCTATCCTTACGTGTAGAATCATTGATGTTACGAGAACGACCAGCACGTATCTCTTTCATCATGATTGGTTTTACGAACGAATTAATCGTTAAATAAATACGATCACGTATAGCCATAGTATCACCTCCTTCGTTAGATTTACTTGTAAATAAGATAATAAACTCTCAATGTTGGTAATTAGTTATTAGGAGAACCTATAACATATTCATTACCGATAATAAGGTATTCACCTTCCATAGGTTGATTGAAATAATCATCACAATCATCCCTCATGTCTGGATTGAATTTCCAAACGCCCCAGGCGGAATACCAACCGTCACATACGATACCATCTTTGATAACGTATGTATTACCAATGATTAAGTATTCCATAGTGTCACCTCCTTCGAATGATTTGTTGTTTGTATTAGTCAATGTAGTCATATGTTACCTCCTCATGACCCAATTTTACTGTGTTTAGGGGATATATAATGTACCCTCTATCTCGTCCACACGCACCTTACCTCCCAGTTCAATGTCCAAAATCTCTCATACATAATTCAATGTCCCTTTTTGGAAACTGACTTTCTTCTATTATAGCGCTAAAATTATTTTATGATTTTATCAGGACGTGAAGTAGATATCCAGGACCCGGACATCCGCCGTGAGATTAAAGGACTCTTAGCAGGCAACGAGTTTTTCGATATGCCTACAGCGCGAGAAGGGCCGGACACAGGTACTCCTATTTTAGGATATAGGGGATTTGCCATAGACGAAAATAATAAGTACGCCGGAATGTCAGGCTATATGGTGGGAGCACCTTTTATTTACGGTAAAGATGAGGTTATGCATAATGAACAATCGCGAGCTGGCTACTACTATGGTCTTGATAAAGACTTAATACAACAGTATGCACTCCATCAGGCCGTGCTACATACATACTCCCAAAAGCATATTCCTGAGGGAGGATATGAGGTGTGGGAGATTGAAGGAACAGCAACACGATCAGATGCTCCAAGCTCTCCTGGATTTACAGCCCAGGACATCCATATAAGAGGTGAGAAGCCCTATTTTAAGATATCTAAAGATGAAGTACAAGAGCTTATTAAACGAAACACGTACGACCCTACCTGGGGCTTCGAATTTTAACTAAAAAATGACCTTGAGCTTTTTCCGTATCAGCTATAAAATTATCGTATAGCGAGGTGGACCATGCCAATTACAACCGAAAAACAGGATAAAATACACAACGCCTTAATAGTCGGAATGGCTCTTGAAGACGCCTATATTTATGCAGGACTCACACCTCAAGAAATTGAGGCCGTTTCTGAGGATATCACACTCCAGGCCAAGTGGCATCAGATAATTAAAGAGTTCGAGTTCGGTTTAGTTAAGAGAATGGGTGACATAAGTCAGAAGCAGGCTAAGGTGGGTCGTGAGACAGCTACAACATGGATGCTTGAACACATGTTCCCACGCTACAGTGGTAAGCCAATGAGCGATATGCCTGACATCCACCTCCACATCGACGGAACAGACCCAGCCAATTATGACACAGTAACTATAAATAACGCACCAGTAGCCAAAATTATACCAACACCTTTAGCCGGTGAGGTGAAAAATGGCCGTTAAAACGTGTTTGAAACATCAAAGCGCCTCAATAAACATGATTCGCATGCACCCTGAAGTACCTTACGTGTTCCTTATCGGAGGCTTCGGTGCAGGTAAGAGTATGACTGACGTAATGCTTTGTTTGTTTCTCTACTCGTGTTACGTTCATTCGCCAACCCCAATCACCATCGGCATCCTCGGTGTAACGATCAAACTACTAAAACAGACGGTAATTGCCGACTTGGAACGTGCATTCGACGCAGCCGGTATCCCATACCGGGACAATTCACAGGCCGGTACATTGACAGTTGGTCAAATAACATTCGTTTATTTAGCAATGCAGAACCCGGATGACATATATGCATTTAACTTTCACGCAGCTATCTGTGATGAGATTGATGAGGTACCAGCCGACAGGGTTAAGAAAATCGTTACAGCAATACAGGAACGTTGTCGTGCTATGATTCCTGCCTCTGTAAATGGTAAAATGCCGGCCCGAGAGCCGTTTATATTCTTCTCAACAACAGCACAGGGCTTAGGCGGAACATATATGTTGACTGAGGAATTCCGCAAGAACGGTGTTCCTTATTCAGTCATACGTGCACGTACAGCCGACAATCCATATCTTGCCCCTGGTCAGCTTAAACTTTTGCGTATGTTATATACAGAAGACGAAGCACGCGCCTTCTTGGATGGCGAGTTCGTTAACTTAAGTGTTGGACGCGTATACCCAGAGTTTAATCCATCAAAGCATGTGTACATGTCATTCCCTGTTCGCACAGGTGAAGTTATTGTCGACGGTGAAGGACACCGTCATTATACAGGGGAAACAATATATGTGGGACAGGACTTCAACGCCGGATATAATGCAGCCGTTATGTTGATAGCTAGGGCCGGCATGATATATGCAATAAATACAGAACACTGGAATTATGTTGGTGATGCCGCACGTCTATTGCGTGAAATGTACCCAACAAATCGAATCGTAATGATACCGGATGCAAATGGTAAAGAAATCATGTCCGGTTTCGTAGAGGAGTTCGATACATACGACATTGAAATATGGTGGAATAATGTTAATCCATCAGTAACAGAACGTATCACAGGAGTTAATAAAGGATTCCGCTTCGGTCAATTAAAGGTGTTCGAAAAGCAAGATAAGTTACAAATGTGTTTACAAACACGAGACTTCGACGATACGGGTAAGCCTCGTAAGGGTAAAGGACCTAATGCGTTAGACCATTGGGGAGATGCCTTTGAATATGGTTACTGGCATATTATTCATCAGATTCAAGGTTACGATAAAATACTTGAAGCTATTAGGGCTGTGCATCATGTTAAAGATGTACAGGAACAGCTTAATAAACGTGAGGAGGCTGCATGATACCATCGAATCCGATACCTCAGGTCGTTAGTTACGGCTCGAGCGCATCATATTGTGATTTACCAACACCAGAACAGATAGCGAACGGTGTTGTTCCATTAGACTCATTACCTGCAGCATGGTGGAACGCCATGTGGGCTGAGACAAACGGTGCAGTTAACTGTGCTCGTTATGCCACTGGTATTCTCATAAGTGAAATTAATACAGTACTTACCCAGGCAGGTGTTTGTTGTAATTGTAACTGTACAGACCAGCTTTATCAAGCAATTACTAAATTACGTCGCATCGTTGGAGATTCAGAATACCCTGGTGCTGTTAAATCATCAACAACAGCAGGTCAAGTATCTATTGATGCCAACGGTATAATGACTGCTAACTGTGTAGGCAATGCAGCTAATTTAACAACAACGGCTAAAAACGTAGTAGGAGCTATAAATGAGCTCAAGAGTACATATGACAGTAGCATTAGTTCTTTATCAAGTGGTAAGGCACCGACAGCACATGCATCAACAGAGACAACCTACGGTGTTGGTTCTTCAACAAACTACGGTCACTTAAAGATTAGTGATACGTA
>JBGVEC010000072.1:0-2849 GCA_045119815.1 Paludibacteraceae bacterium
GCCCATGTCACAGAGCAAAGGGCGACAACACACACAAGAATACTGATAACAGAAACGGCGATACTTTGTGTAAACGCTTTATCCGTCAGCTTATCTTGCTTTGAGCCAAAGAATAATTCTTTTATTTTGTTCAAAGGATGACCCTCCTCTCCATTGAGAATACTTGTTAAACCATACAGCAATCAAAAGGCACAAAAGCATACTGTTTTATGCCCTTTGATCGCCGCCCAACCCCCGAAGGGGTTGGGTGGACTTTGTTATCCGTTTATACGGATAGAGTATTCATTTTAGGATTAGTTAAAAACGATGCAGTCATCAATGCTGGTTGCCCAAGAAGGAAGGTCGATAGTGAAAAGGTCTGTATCGTATTGAGCATCCTCTGTGGGAATGGTAAATACATCCGCCGTTACCGTCTGACCGTTCACAGTACAATTAACAAACGTTACCTTCTGCCCCTCAGCGAGACTCGAAAGATCGAGATTCATGTGCTCGATGAAGCTACAATTGGTAAGTGTGGTATTTACATAGGGCTTCAAAACTCTACCGTAAATATTGTTGTAATACGTTCCCTGCTCAAACTTAACGTTTGTAAAGGATGCGCTCGCTATATTGGAGCAACTCGTCCAACCTGCAAGAGTAGAGTTGGTAACGATCAGATCTACGCCTTCCGCTCCTGCTTCGCCCGTATTGATGGCATAAAGTACGCCGTCACCGCCAATGTTCACGTTGTCAAGAATAACGTCCTCGGTGGGATACATGATCATAATAGCGCGGCAACCCTCTTTAATTGTAATATTCTTAACGGTACCGCCGGAAGTCATGATGCCGTAATCGTCACCATAGCACTCCATATAAAGCTCGTTGCCGTTTCCGTCAAGAACACCGCCATCGAGCTTGAATGCATACTTGTTTCCGTAGGGCGCAGTGGTGGTAGCCTCGGTGGAGATGTTATCTTTCAGAACAACGTCTTTACCTGCTGCCAGAGCTTCTGTCAACTGGTCGGCAGTCGTGATGAGAGCACTATATACCGTGTTGTTCTCATCAACGAAGTTGAAGGTTGTAACGTCGGTATCGGTCTCGTACTTGTAGTTGTTCTGATCGCCGGGCTGAGTAGCGGCAAACACGTTATTGGTGATCTTGATAGTGGTAGCTGCATTCACAGTGCCAATAGCAACACCGGGCTTCTGGGTCAGGCCAGCAAATGTATTGTTGTCGATCACAACAGTACCAACCTCGGAGCCGTAAGCTTCGTGAACCTTTACACCGCGAGGACCGGTGAAGGTGCAGCCCTCAAAGGTAGCATCGCCGTTGGCAACCCAAACTGCATACTCGCCGTCCTTGTTGGAATTGAAGGAGCAGTTCTTGAAGGTTGCAAAATCGCCCTCCATCATAATGCTGTTTGCGAAAGTCACGTTAACTGCGGTCAAATTCTTGAACTCAAGATAACCGTGTTCCCAGGAAGCCTCGTTGTCACCCACAGTACTATCCTTAATGGTAATATTTCTGAAGGTTGCATCAACAATGGGATTAGCGGAACCGTAACCGGCAAAGGTGATAGAAGCAGCATCATTTGCACCCAAGAAGATCTTGCCCTTCATGTTCAGCGCTTTGGAGTTTTTGTAGGATTCGCTGCCCCAATCATAGGTTAAATCGCCATTAACAGCAATGACCTTCATTGCGGGATCTTCGATTGCAGCCTTGAGTTCGGCATCGGAAGATACCATTACATCACCGTAAACGGCATCCTTATCATACTGATTGTTAAAGCTATCGCTCTCAACAGTATCCTGAGTAGCAAGCACGGTCAGGTCGAAATTCACTTCGCCGCCCTGATACTCGTTACCAGCTTCTTCATCCATATGGATTACAAGAGCAAAATAATGTGTTGCACCTACAGGAAGGGATACGTCACCGGAAACGGACTGAGTGCCAACTTCTACGCTATTTCCGGATGTCCAAGAGGTAACTTTATGGTTCGCATCAGCATCGGGAACAATAGCATATTCCATAACCTCATAGAGATCCTTACTTACGTTCTGCACATCAAGACCAACGGTGTACTTGAGGTCAAGATTGCCGTTGTTCTTAATTGCAAGGTAAGCTACCTGAGTTTTGCCGGGCTCCCAAAGAGTCTCAGCATTGTTGTTCTGAGCAATAGAGCTTTCACCGAAAATAGGAGAAGTGCTATCGCTGATATCGTCGTAGGTGCCATCAACGTCAGCATCCATCAAAAGCTGAACATCAAGAGTACCGGCAACGATCTTGTTTCCCGCACTCGTTACCGAGTCGGTAAACCACGCGAACGTCGTCCCAAGCAGCATGGCGAAGCAAAGGAACAACGCCATGAAGCTTGTGAGGAGTGCGCGCTTTGTAGATTTGTTAGTCATTTTTTCATACCTCCTTATGGTTTATTTTTGTTAGACTAACTATGTAAAGCGGCTTTTCCGCTAAACACCTATTATGTTTCGTCCGTTTTGCTATCCTCGGACGCAGGATCGGCAGGAGGCGTTTCCTCACCGTCTTTTTTGGCAAGCTGGGCTTTGAGCTCCAGTAGCTCCGCCATCATACGCTGACTTTCAGCGCGTTCTTCTTCGATCTTGGCTCTCTCGGCCTTCATTTCTTCCATTTGTTCCTTTTTGTACTGGCGGAACAGGCGGACACAATTAAGTCCCTGAGAAAGAATAAGAAGAAGAAAAGGAATAAGAATAAAAACAATGTAGCCGGGTGTTGTTTTAAGAAATTGAAAAAACAAACCGACCTTCGGGATTCTGCCGACGTATTTACCCACAACGTACTCATGTGTTACGATAGTTTCATCATCGGTGTTGGTGGTCGTACCGTAGGTAACA
>JBGVEC010000073.1:0-18535 GCA_045119815.1 Paludibacteraceae bacterium
CTACACTACTGTAATGCAGTGTCCTAAACTCGAGAAGATCGTTCTCAACCAAGGTCTTGGCGAGGCTGTAGCTGACAAGAAGATCATCGATGTAGCTGCTCAAGAAATGACACTCATCACTGGTCAAAAAGCTGTTGCTACCGTTTCTAAAAAGGACATCGCTGGATTCAAGGTACGTAAGAAAATGCCTATCGGCGTTCGCGTAACTCTCCGCGGTGAGCGTATGTATGAGTTCCTTGAGCGTCTCGTGCGCGTGGCTTTGCCTCGTATCCGTGACTTCAAAGGTATCCATAACAAAATGGATGGCCACGGAAACTATACACTTGGTATCCAAGAGCAAATCATCTTCCCTGAAATCAACATTGATAACATCACCAAACTTCTTGGTATGAACATCACTTTCGTGACAACTGCTAAGACCGATGAGGAAGGCTTCGCACTCCTCCGCGAGTTTGGTTTACCATTCAAAAAGTAATTAGACTATGGCAAAAGAATCAATGAAAGCTCGCGAGGTGAAACGCGCTAAGCTCGTTGCTAAATACGCAGCTAAACGCGCTCAACTCCTCAAGGATGGTGACTATGAAGGTCTCCAAGCATTGCCAAAGAACGCTAGCCCTGTTCGTTTGCACAACCGTTGCAAAATCACAGGCCGTCCAAAAGGCTACATGCGCGCATTCGGCTTGAGTCGTATTCAATTCCGTGAGATGGCCTCTGCAGGTCTCATCCCAGGAGTGAAGAAAGCTAGCTGGTAAAACCGTTATCACTCCGTTACCACACCGAAGGAATACCGAAAGGATACCGAAGGAATGAGGAAGGAGTGAGAGCGAATAACAACGAAATTCGCCCAGAGGACATAAGTGCCTCTGGGGAATAAATAAAATTAATTTATTAAATATTGTCCCGAAAGGCGGGATTAATTTAACAAAACATTATGACAGATCCAATCGCAGATTATCTGACTCGACTCAGAAATGCAATCAAAGCTGGACACCGCGTTGTTGAGGTACCTGCTTCGAATCTGAAGAAAGAGATCACACGCATCTTGTTTGAGAAAGGTTACATTCTTTCTTACAAGTTCGTGGAGGATGGCCCTCAAGGCACTATCAAGATTGCCTTGAAGTATGATCCAGTTAACAAAGTTAACGCCATCAAGAGTTTGAAACGTGTATCAACACCAGGTCTTCGTCAATACGTAGGCTATCGCGAGATGCCACGCGTGTTGAATGGTCTCGGTATCGCCATCCTTTCTACATCTAAGGGTGTGATGACCAACAAAGAGGCTCTCGGCATGAAGCTCGGTGGTGAGGTTATTTGTTACATCTATTAATCAGGAGGAAAGACTATGTCAAGAATTGGTAAATTGCCTATCGCTATCCCTGCAGGTGTAACTGTAACAGTTAGCCCTGAGAACCTTGTGACTGTTAAAGGTCCTAAAGGTGAATTGACACAACAAGTTAACCCTAACATCACCGTTAACGTTGAGGAAGGTGTACTCACCGTAACTCGTCCTAACGATGAGAAACAAAACCGCGCTATGCACGGTCTTTATCGCGCACTCATCAACAATATGGTTGTAGGTGTAAGCGAGGGTTACAAGAAAGTACTCGAACTCGTCGGTGTAGGTTACCGCGTTGAGATGGCTGCTAACATGCAAAATACTCTCAACTTTGCACTCGGTTATACCCACCCAATCTATCTCCAACTCCCTAAAGAGGTTAAGGTAGAGACCAAGTCAGAGCGTAACCAAAACCCTCTCGTTATCCTCGAGTCTGCTGACAAGCAACTCATCGGCCAAGTATGCGCTAAGATCCGCTCTTTCCGCAAACCAGAGCCATATAAGGGTAAAGGTGTTAAGTTCCAAGGTGAAGTTGTTCGTCGTAAAGCTGGTAAATCGGCTGGTAAATAATTAGAAAGGAATAAGTTATGAATCAGAAAATTGCAAGAAGACTTAAAATTAAAGCATCTATCCGTACACGTGTTTCGGGTACAGCTGAGCGTCCTCGTCTGACAGTATTCCGTAGCAACAGCCAAATCTACGCGCAAGTTATCGACGATTTGCAAGGTAAAACACTTGCATCTGCATCTTCGCTCGCTATTAAAGATAAAATGACCAAAACTGAGAAGGCTGCTCAAGTAGGCAAACTCATCGCTGAAGCTGCTAAGGCTGCTGGCGTAGAGGCTGTAGTATTTGACCGTAACGGCTATCTCTACCATGGTCGAGTTAAATCATTGGCAGACGCTGCCCGCGAGGCAGGTCTCAAATTCTAAAACAAAGAGACTGTTATGAATCGAGTAAAATCAACACAAGACTTAGAGCTCAAGGAGCGTCTAGTTGCTGTCAACCGTGTAACTAAGGTTACTAAAGGTGGACGTACTTTCACATTTGCAGCCATCGTTGTTGTAGGAAATGAGGCTGGTATCGTAGGTTGGGGTCTTGGTAAGGCTGGCGAAGTTACCGCTGCTATTTCTAAGGCTACTGAATCTGCTAAGAAGAACCTCATCCAAGTACCTGTACTCAAAGGTACAGTACCTCACGAGCAATACGCTAAATTTGGTGGTGCACGTGTTTATCTCCAACCTGCTTCTCACGGTACCGGAGTTAAGGCCGGTGGTGCGATGCGCGCCGTGTTGGAGTCTGCTGGTGTAACTGACATCTTGGCTAAATCAAAAGGTTCTTCTAACCCTCACAACCTCGTTAAGGCTACTATCGCAGCTCTCGGCGAAATGCGTGATGCTCGCACTGTAGCTCAAAACCGTGGCGTGAGCCTTTCAACAGTGTTTAACGGATAATAATTTGTGAATATCATGGCAACTATTAAAGTTCAAAAAGTACGCAGCGCAATTGGCTGCCCACAAGTGCAAAAAGATACTTTGTTGGCTCTTGGTCTTCGCAAAATGAATGCCGTAGTAGAGCACGAGGCAACTCCTGCTATCCTCGGTATGGTAAACAAAGTAAAACACTTGGTTAAAGTAATTGATTAATTTTTAAAAAGTAGCATTATGGAATTAAATAATTTAACGCCAGCTGCAGGTTCAGTGAAAACCGCTAAGCGAATCGGACGTGGTCCAGGTTCTGGTCTTGGTGGAACTTCTACTCGCGGTCACAAAGGTGCTAAATCACGCTCAGGTTACTCAAAGAAAATTGGTTTTGAGGGTGGTCAAATGCCTATGCAACGTCGTTTGCCTAAGTTCGGTTTCAAGAACATCAACCGCGTAGAGTACAAAGCTATTAACCTCAGCACCCTCCAAGCTCTTGCAGAGGCTAAAAACTTGGAGAAAATCGGACTCGTTGAACTCAATGAGGCTGGTTTCATCAACAAGACTCAGCTCGTTAAGATCCTTGGTAACGGTACACTGACTGCTAAACTCACTGTCGAGGCTAATGCATTCAGCAAAACCGCTGAAGAGGCTATCACAGCTGCTGGTGGTACTATCAACAAAATCTAATTAGTATGCGTAAGTTTATTCAAACTATCCAAAATATCTGGAAGATCGAAGATCTCCGTCAACGATTGTTGACCACACTTCTTTTTGTGCTCATCTATCGTTTCGGTTCTTTCGTAGTACTTCCTGGTATTGACCCAACAGCCCTCACTGCTCTGCAAGCGCAGACAGCGGGTGGTCTGATGGCACTTTTGGATATGTTCTCAGGTGGCGCCTTCTCTAATGCATCTATCTTTGCATTGGGTATCATGCCTTACATCTCTGCATCTATCGTAATCCAACTGCTCACTATCGCAGTGCCTTATTTCCAAAAGATGCAAAAAGAGGGTGAGTCTGGTCGCCAAAAAATGAACCAAATCACTCGCTACCTCACTGTAGCTATCCTCCTTTTCCAAGGTCCTAGTTACCTCGTGAACCTCTCTGTGCAAATGGCACAAGCAGGTCTAGCTGTAGCAGTTGGTTTCAACTGGTTCACCATCTCATCTACCATCCTCCTCTGCGCGGGCTCTATGTTCGTAATGTGGTTGGGTGAGCGTATCACCGATCGTGGTATTGGTAATGGTATCTCCTTTATCATCCTCATCGGTATCATTGCTCGCTTCCCAGCTGCCTTGGTACAAGAGTTCTCTTCACGTTTGAACGAAGGTGGTGGTTTGATGCTCTTTATCCTTGAGATCATTATCCTTTTGTTTGTGTTCGCATTTGCTATCCTCCTCGTACAAGGTACACGTCGTATCCCTGTACAATACGCTAAACGTATGGTGGGTAACAAACAATATGGTGGCGTACGTCAATACATCCCATTGAAGGTTAACTCTGCCAATGTGATGCCTATTATCTTTGCACAAGCTATCATGTTCATTCCTATCGCACTTGCTGGATTCTCAACTTCTGAGAGCGCTAGCGCATTTACTCGTGCGTTCATGAACAACGACGGCTTCTGGTACAACGCTGTATTTGCACTCTTGATCATCGTTTTCACCTATTTCTACACCGCGATTATCATCAATCCTGTACAAATGGCTGAGAACTTGAAACTCAATAATGGTTTTATTCCTGGTGTTAAACCTGGTAAGAAAACCGCTGAGTACATTGACACTATCATGACACGATTGACATTGCCAGGTTCTGTACTTTTGGCTATCATCGCTATCTTGCCTGCTTTTGCTCGTCTATTCGGCGTGAGCATGGGTTTTGCGCAATTCTTCGGCGGTACATCGTTGCTCATTATGGTGGGTGTGATCTTGGATACGCTTCAACAAATCGAGAGCAAACTCCTCGAGCGTCACTATGACGGATTCTATGAGTCTGGCATGCGCGTGAAGGGTCGCTCTGGTGCTATGGCATATTAATAAAAATGATATACCTAAAGACTGACGAAGAAGTTGAACTCATGCGTCTGAGTAATGACCTGCTCGGAAGGACTTTGGCTGAGGTAGCCAAAGTCATCCGACCAGGTGTTACCACCGCTCAACTAGACAAAGTAGCATACGAATTTATATGCGATCACGGAGGTATTCCTTCTTGTCTAGGTTATGAAGGTTATCCTGCTACACTTTGTACATCAGTCAACGAGCAAGTAGTACATGGTATCCCTTCTGACAAAGTTATCCTCAAGGATGGCGACATCGTGTCAGTTGATACAGTTGTCAAATTGAATGGCTTTTGTGCGGATTCAGCCTACACTTTCCCAGTAGGAGAGGTAGCTCCAGAGACATTGCAGCTTATGCGCACTACTAAAGAGGCATTGTACCTCGCTATAGAGCAAGCTGTTACTGGAAAACGTCTAGGTGATATCGGTTTTACCATACAAAATCATTGCGAGAAAGCAGGTTACTCTGTAGTGCGTGAGTTTGTAGGACATGGTATAGGTCGCGATATGCACGAAGAACCAGAAGTATGCAACTATGGCCGTCGTGGTAACGGACTTGTACTCAAATCGGGTATGACCTTGGCTATTGAGCCAATGATCTGTCTAGGAAGACGCAATGTTCTTATAGAGAATGACGGATGGACAGCTCGCACAGCGGATCGCAAACCAGCGGCTCATTATGAGCACAGTGTGTGTGTACGTAATGGAAAGGCAGATATCCTATCCACTTTCGACTATATTCAACAAGTTTTAGGAAATCGTTTCATTTAATTAATAAACCAAAGCAGTATGGCTAAACAAGATGCAATTGAAGTAGATGGCACAATCACTGAGGCATTGTCTAACGCAATGTTTCGTGTGCAACTCGAAAGCGGTCATATCATCACCGCTCATATCTCAGGCAAAATGCGTATGCACTACATCCGTATTCTCCCTGGAGATCGCGTAAAAGTGGAGATGAGTCCTTATGACCTCACTAAAGGACGTATTTCGTTCCGTTATAAATAAACTCTAAAACTCTATTAAAATGAAAGTTAGAGCATCTGTAAAAAAGCGTAATGCGGATTGCAAAATCGTACGCCGCAAAGGTCGCTTGTATGTAATTAACAAAAAAGAACCAAAAATGAAAATGCGTCAAGGATAAGCATTTCATAGAGGTAAACATTTAAAAACAATTATCCTTAAGTAATTAATTATGGCTATAAGAATTGTCGGTGTAGATCTACCACAAAACAAGTGTGGTGAAGTCGGATTGACTTACATCTACGGAATAGGTCGTTCAAGCGCAAAGAAAATCTTGGCAGAGGCAGGCGTAGACCCAAGCATCAAGGTACAAGATTGGACGGATGACCAAGCAGCTAAAATTCGTGAGATCATCGGTGCTAACTACAAAGTAGAAGGTGATTTGCGTTCAGAAACCCAACTCAACATCAAACGTTTGATGGATATCGGTTGCTACCGTGGTGTACGTCACCGTATTGGACTTCCAGTACGTGG
Source organism: Paludibacteraceae bacterium (assembly GCA_045119815.1). Lineage (GTDB taxonomy): Bacteria > Bacteroidota > Bacteroidia > Bacteroidales > Paludibacteraceae > Colicola. Next base: position 6,314 of record JBGVEC010000073.1, read on the forward strand.
TCAATCTACCAAAAACAACGCACGTACCCGCAAAGGTAAAAAGAAAACTGTTGCTAACAAGAAGAAAGCAACGAAGTAATCAAGTATCAACAACTAATATCTATCAACAATTATGGCAAAGAAAAATGTTGCAGCTAAGAAGCGCGTTGTAAAGATTGACGGTGTTGGTCAACTTCACGTAATGTCTTCTTTCAACAATGTGATTGTAACACTTGCTAACGGCGAGGGACAAGTGATCTCTTGGTCTTCAGCAGGTAAAATGGGCTTCCGTGGCTCTAAAAAGAATACTCCTTACGCAGCTCAAACTGCTGCTGAGGATTGCGCAAAGGTAGCTTTTGACCTTGGTTTGCGCAAAGTTAAAGCGTATGTTAAAGGTCCTGGACAAGGTCGTGAGAGCGCAATCCGCGCTTGCGCTAATGCAGGTATCGCAGTAACTGAGATCGTTGATGTTACTCCAATGCCTCACAATGGTTGCCGTCCTCCTAAACGTCGTCGTGTATAATTTTTTAACTACTAAAATTTAAAGAAAATGGCTAGATATATTGGACCAAAATCACGTATTGCACGTCGTTTCGGAGAGGCTATCTTCGGCCCAGACAAAGTGCTCGACAAACGTAACTACGCTCCAGGTCAACACGGTGTTAACCGCCGTAAAAAAAGTTCTGAGTATGGTACTCAGCTCGCTGAGAAGCAAAAAGCTAAATACACCTATGGTGTGCTCGAGCGTCAGTTCCGTCTCCTCTTCGCTAAGGCATCTCGTATTAAAGGTATTACCGGTGAGATTCTTCTCCAATTGCTTGAATCTCGTCTCGATAACATCGTTTACCGTCTTGGTATCGCTCCTACTCGTGCTGCTGCGCGTCAGTTGGTAAGTCACTGCCACATCACTGTAGATGGCAAGGTAGTGAACATCCCTTCTTATGATGTTAAGCCAGGTCAAGTAGTGGCTGTTCGTGAGAAATCTAAATCTCTCGAAGTTATTGCTACTTCTCTCGATGGTTTCAACCACAGCAAGTATAGCTGGTTGGAGTGGAACGAGGCTGAGAAGGCTGGTAAATACCTAAACATCCCACAACGTGAGGATATCCCTGAGAATATCAAGGAGCAATTAATCGTCGAGTTGTACTCTAAATAATAATTAAATTCATGGCAATATTAGATTTTATTAAACCTGACAAGGTGATCATGTTGGATTCGAGCAGCAAGCACGGAGTTTTTGAGTTCCGTCCGCTCGAACCGGGTTATGGTATCACAGTTGGTAACGCTATTCGTCGCGTACTCATTGGTTCGCTCGAGGGCTATGCTATCTGTTCTATTAAGATCAATGGTATTGATCATGAATTTGCTACTATCCCAGGTGTTATCACCGACGTGACCAATCTTATCCTTAACCTCAAACAAGTACGTTTCGCACGCAAAGAGGGAATGGAAGTAACAGAAGAGACTATCCGTATGCATGTGAAGGGCAATACTGCTCTTCTTGCAGGCGAACTCAATAGTTATCTCCAAGCTTTTGATGTGCTCAATCCTCAACTGCTTCTTGCAGAGATGGACGAAAGTGCAGACTTTGAGATTGAGATTAATATCAACAAAGGACGTGGTTACGTTTCTGCTGATGAAAATCGTCAAGCAAATGACGCTATTGGAGTGCTTGCTATTGATAGCATCTATACTCCTATTGTGAATGTTAAATACAGTATTGATCCTTATCGTGTGGAGCAACGTACTGACTATGAGAAACTCACCCTTGAGATCTCTACTGATGGTTCTATCCTCCCTAAGGATGCACTTACTGAGGCTGCTAAACTTTTGATCTATCACTTCATGTTGTTCTCTGAGGAGCGCATTATTATTGAGGATCAAACCAAGCCAGCTACCAATGCATTTGATGAGGAGCACTTGCGTATGCGTCAATTGCTCAACCAACGTCTTGTGGATATGGACCTCTCTGTTCGCGCGCTCAACTGCTTGAAGGCTGCAGAGGTTGATACTCTCGGACAATTGGTTAAATATCACCGTTCTGATTTGCTCAAGTTCCGTAACTTCGGTAAGAAATCTCTCACCGAGCTCGATGAATTGCTCGAGAAAAACGGCTTGGCATTCGGTATGGATATTAGCAGATACAAACTTAATGATTAATTAACAAAAGTAAAACAAAAATGAGACATAATAAAAAATTCAATCATCTTGGTCGTAAGGCTGCGCACCGTAGTGCAATGCTTTCCAACATGGCTTGCTCACTCATTATGCACAAGCGCATTTCGACCACTTTGGCTAAGGCTAAAGCTCTTCGTATGTACGTTGAGCCACTCCTTACCCATGCGAAAGAGGACTCTACAGCTAATCGTCGTCTCGTGTTCGCTAAACTCAAACAAAAAACTGTTGTTACTGAGCTCTTCCAAAATGTAGCAGAGAAGATTGCTAACCGCCCAGGTGGTTATACTCGTATTCTCCGTACAGGTTTCCGTCTTGGTGACGCAGCTGAGATGGCTATCATCGAGCTTGTAGACTACAACGAGAACATGCTTAAGACTCCTAAGGCAGCTGCTAAGAAAACCACACGTCGTGCTGGTAAGAAAGCTGCTCCTAAGGCAGAAGAGGCTACCGTTGAGGCTCCAGTAGCAGAGAGCGCAGAGTAATTTTAATACTCAATAAAAAAAACTGTCTAACAATTTCGTTAGACAGTTTTTTTGTGTTATAGTGTACTAGACATACTAGTACTGCTAGTTATACTAGTTACTTATAGAGACAAAAAAGCCGCTAAACTAGCGGCTTTACTTAGTTGCGGAGGAAGGAATCGAACCAACGACCTTCAGGTTATGAGCCTGACGAGCTACCACTGCTCTACTCCGCGATACATATCCCAATTGACACGGGTCAACTGAAATCGGGTGCAAAGGTACTGCTTTTTTTTGATATGACCAAATTTTTAGTGAGAAAAATGCTTTTTTCTATGTTTTTCAACAGATTTGATCCATTATATATAGGTTTAATCGTTGTCAAAATCAAATAGAGTAGGTGAATCGTTATCAAAACGTTTAAGGATATTTCGCATCAATGTCTCGCGAATAAGTTTGGATCGGTTACTCACTGTATATTGATTACAATAGCGCTCCAATGCACGCATCTCACTATCATTAAGCATGATAGATATTTTGTGCTTGCGTGGCTCTGGTTTGGATTTATATTTCTTATTTATTTTCATTAGAATTGTATGCCAATTGTTGCTCCAATGGTGATGAAATTACAACCTACATTATTCTTGTATTCCTGATTGTTTATGATCTCCGTAATTTCGGTTTGAGTGTTTTGCCATTCTGCACACGCACTGAGTAGTAAAGCGAGATTACTATTGACTTGATATGTCCAACCAGCGGATGCACTCAGACAAATGCCTCCCTTTGTTGCTTTGTTTGTAGAACATCCATAACCTAAACTCATACTTATATAAGGTGCATGTTGCTTTTGCATGAGGGGCATAGAAGCCACAGCTTGAAGTGGAATAAAGGTATAGTTCTCTTTAGGTAGTAACTTGGTTCTAAAACCTACACTACCACCTATTAAAATAGGAGTGTTGCCAATCTTCTTGCTTCCTAGTATCACATCTGCACCAATCTGTCCTCCCCAACCCTTATTGGGCAGATATACAGCACCTCCATATGCTTGTATACGTATAGCTATTTTTCTGTTGGTTGTAGTAGATTCGATGGTTGTAGTTGTGGTGATAGTCTGGTCTTCCTGTATCGATTGGACTTCGCTTCGTGGATATTGGTAACGTGTACCATCTTTCTTCTTGATGATTACCACATCTTCATTTAATAGCGTAATTTCTCCTTGTATACGGAGTCCTGAGTTTAATACCACAACCTCTGCCATCATGATAGATGATAGCATACAAGCAAATAGGAGTAATATGTACTTGTAGTTTTTCAAAATACTCAATATGGACTGCAAAGGTACTAAATTTTATAGATATGTGCAAGCGCTAATTTAAAAATCCTCATTCACTAGTACAAAGTCTATCAATTTTCGTTCTACATCTACTTTAGTTACTCGTACACGCACTGCATCCGACAATGTATATGTTTTTCCACTGCGGGCTGCGACAAGACAATAATTATCTTCGTCAAACTGCATATAGTCGTTTGGTTCGATGGTTCTAATTGGCACTAAACCTTCGGTCATAGTATCTTTCAATTGAACAAACAACCCAAATTCAGTTACTCCACTGACAATCGCATCAAATTCTTCACCAAGATGACGACTAATCCAGCGTGCATGCATTTCTTTAATGGAATCTCGTTCGGCAGCTTGGGCTCCCATTTCGCAATCGGTAGAATGAACACATGCTTGCTCTAGTTCTTCTTGTTCGTTGCGACATAGTGCTTTGGAGTGGAGTAGGTATTTCGCCACCAATCGGTGCACCATCATATCAGGATAACGACGAATAGGCGATGTGAAGTGTGTATAGTATGGGAATGCCAATCCATAGTGACCGATATTATCGGTTGAATACACCGCTTTGGCCATAGCGCGGATAGTGAGTGTTTCCACAAGAGTTTGTGATGGATGCCCTTGGCAATTATCTAATAGAGCATTGATCTGCTTGTGGGTCGCACCTCCATTGGATGAGGTCTTTAAGTTGAAACCAAATCGCTTGATGAAAGTCACTAGCTTACTCAACTTCTCTGGGTCAGGATTAGCATGTACGCGATATACGAAAGGATACTTATCGTTTTTCTCGCCATTCTCTGTTTTGCTTTTTTTGCCTATTTCTGTAGCTACAATACGATTGGCAAGCAACATAAACTCTTCTATCAAGTGATTGCTGTCATATGATTTGTGGAAGAGTATCTCTATTGGTTCTCCAGCTTCGTCTAGACGAAAATGCACCTCTGTGCTCTCAAAATTAATGGCTCCGTAACGGAATCTATTAGCACGTAGAATCTTAGCTAACTTGTCAAGACTTTGAATAGCTTGCGACATCGCTGGTAGGTCTATTCCTATCATTGCACATTCTTTCTGCTCCAATATATCTTGTGCTTGTCGATATGTGAGACGATAGTTTGAGCGGATGACAGTGCGGCATATCTTGTGTTTGAGCACTTTTGCTTCCTCATCCATTTCCACGATTACTGACATACATAGTTTGTCTTCATCGGGACGCAAACTGCATAACTCGTTACTCAATCGCTCGGGTAACATAGGTATTACCCTGTCTACTAAATAGATACTTGTTCCACGATGATAAGCTTCTTCATCCACTGCGGTTTGTTCTTCTACGTAATGCGTTACATCGGCTATATGAATACCGATTTGATAGTTCCCGTTATCTAGTAGTTGGAAGGACAATGCATCGTCAAAGTCCTTGGCTTCGTCTGGATCTATGGTAAAAGTGAGCACATCGCTCATATCGCGACGGCGCATTATCTCGTGTTCAGGAATACCCAAACCAGGCAGTTTCTTGACTTCCTTCAGTACTTCCTCTGGAAATCCTACAGGGATAGTGTACTCTCCATCTGTTTTGGATTTTTGTGGCTGTATAGGTTCTGTTTGTTTGTTTCGCTCTTTACGCAGGTGCGCTCTCTCACGACGCATTCGCTTAGCTATGAGGTCTTTGGTTTTCATTGATGTAAAATATTAATAGTTAATGCTTGGTTTTACTTGTAATATGCTACAATAATCATGCCTTATTGTAGTTTTTTCTTCCATTGCATAGCTCTATGTGCTGCTTGTTGGGTCAGTCGCTTATGCTTTAGGGTCATTTTGTCATTCTTATACTTGTTGGAGCAGCAATTTTTGCCTGTCAATAACTCATACCACACGCATGCTGCAGTATAACGACCGTATTCATAGTTCAAATGATAACCATCTCGGCATAGTGTATCGCCTAGTTTGGTTTGACGAGCGAGAGTGATGGCTTTACCACATGGAATCAATACCAATTCTGGATGATTATTGAGTAGTGCGATCGTTGCGTTATGGATGCTATCATCCATGATTTGTTGGTTCTTTTGATAGCGTGGGTATTCAGGGTGTTTGGCGTCTTGAGAGTATGACCATGTCTGCATCCAGCAGAGTGTAGCATGGGGTTGATAGGCGCGTATAGTGTCAATCAAATCAGATAAATACGGCTCATAGCTACTTTGAATACCACTATCATGGCTTGCTTGTTGGAAGGAAATATAGTCCCATTGCATTAGACGCAGTGCTTGGCGGAGTGAATAACCTTCGTTAGGGGTGCGCACTCCATGCTCAATATAGCGAAAACTATAGGCTGCGGTGTCCTTGTGCAAAAAAGTGTAATGTTGCTCAAGCGAACAACCTCCATAGTATAGATTGCCAATGATGATAGGTTGCTTCCCTTCTTGGCAGAGAGGGGCTAACTCTTGTTCTACTGCATCCCATGAGAAACTATTACCGATGCACAATATGCGGATGGTATCATTAGCAGCAAGGACAGTGCTAAACGTAGCACCAAAGCATAATAAAATTAGCAGAGAATAAATCTTGTTCATAAGAGAATAAAAAGCGTTAATTAGACTACAAAGGTACTGCTTTATTTTGAAATATGCAAAAAAAGTAGTACTTTTGCACAAAATTACTATCACAACTATGCGACTATTCCGATTCTTACCTCTTCTCTTGGGTGCTCTTTTTCTTGTGCTCCCCACTCAGGCTTCTTTGCGTTATGCATATGCTGATAGTGTGATTCTCTCTGCTATCCACGACTCGTTGATTCCAGGTGCAGTACTTTGTGTGGTGGATAACCAGGATATTGTTTATCTTCAAGCATATGGGCAACGCCGTGTCGTTCCAGAGCAGGAGCTCATGACACCCCAAACCATTTTTGATCTTGCATCGGTAAGCAAACCTCTTGGCGCAGGTACGGCTATGCTCATGCTATGTGCAGAGGGCAAAGCCAGTGTCGATGATTACGTGTCGCAATATATTGAGAATTACCACTCGGATGTTCAGATTCGCCATTTGATGACACACTACTCGGGTCTGCCTGCTTATATGAATGCTTCTCGACTAGATAGTATTTTTTCTTCTCGCGCGATTTCTCCATATCTCTATCCTCATTATATGATTGATACCATAGCTCGTTGCTATCGTCCTTCTAAGGTCGGGGAGAAATACCGCTATTCTTGTCTTAATTTCATTAGTTTGCAAGGGGTAGTAGAGTCGATCGTGGGTATGGATATCAATCGCTATTTACGCTCTACGTTGTATGCGGATTTAGCCATTGCTATGGGTTGGTTGCCTGATTCTTCCTTGCTCGAGAATATAGCACCTACTGAATGCCAAGATACATCTTGCCTACATGGTCAGGTACATGATCCATTGGCGCGTGTGATGATGAAGGGCATCTCCGGTAATGCGGGACTGTTTGCTACGGCACAAGAGGTAGCTGCCTGGACTATATGGTTTATGCAGTTGCCACAGCATGTTCGCGAAAAGGGATGTAATGCGGGATTATGGACCGATACGGTGGCTACCTCCCTGGGCAATGAGCAACGATGCCGCCATACGGGTTATACTGGCACGAGTGTGACGATTATGCCTCAGTCGGGTAGAGCAGTCGTTCTGCTCACCAACCGTGTTCACCCTAAGGACGAACATAGTTTGGGCGATTTACGTCGCAAACTCAATGAGTGGTTGATACCTTAGTATCCGATCTTTTTGAGGTAATTCAGTACGATTTCACCGATGATAGGGCTCTTATAGATAAATGAGCCATGGTCCTCGTTTGGGACAATATATAGTTCACCTTGTGGGATATTATGAGCTATCATTTGTGTGTGAGCAGGGGCAATCAGATCCCTTTCACCCGCTGTTATCAACGCAGGACATTTTATTCCTTGCATATCTTTGGCGGTCATTTGGGGTTCTAAAAGCATCATTTTAGTAACTGGTGGAATAGAATCCTTGTCTAATTCTTTCTTGAAATCTTCCCAAAAATCGGCTACTACACCCTCTGGATATAGGTTGGCGCCTGCTGTAATGATAGCTCCCGCCGTATTAGGATGTAGAACTTCCATTTGCAAGGCTATGTTGCCACCATCGCTCCATCCAAATATCGCAGGTTTGTCGAGGTCCAATTCTTCGATGAATTCGTACAAATCGTTGGCCATATCCACGTAGTGATACTCATTTAGCGGTGCATTAGCTCCTTGTCCGCGAGAGTCAAGGGCATAAACTAGATAACCGGCAGAATCTAGTTGATCCACCATCACCGATAAGTGGTCATGTTCGCCGCTATTGCCGTGTAGCAGAATGACGGGTTTGTCTCCCTCGTTTCCTTGTACTTGATACACGATATTTACTCCATTGACATCTATGTTGCGTATTTCGTTCAAGTCATCTGAACGAAAGGCTGGTATCAAACATAACCAGATACTAGCAAACAGTAATAGGAATGGATACTTTGGTTTTTGAGTGTCTTGCATAGTTGGATGTTTATTTGAGTTTTAACAAAAAGTGCCTAACATTTCCATGTTAAGCACTCTTTTTCTTTTGGTACCGCGGGACTTCCTGCGTAAGTCCTATTCAGCACTTGCAAAAGAAAAAATCCCAAATACACATATAAGCAAACTTATGTTTCTTTGAGCTTTTTCTTTCAGTACCGCGAGCGGGACTTGAACCCGCACAGCCATCACTGGCCAAAGGATTTTAAGTCCTTCGTGTCTACCGATTCCACCATCGCGGCTCAAAATCGGCTGCAAAGGTACAACAATTTATGCATATTTGCAAGAAAAATCGTTTTTTTTTGCAAAATACCTAGCATTAGGTATTGCTAGGTTGCAAAAAAAGCAGTAATTTTGCAAACTGAAATAATTTCGCATAAAATGCAGGCAAAAGAGTATATAGTTGATGGATTGCAGGTGCAAGAGGTGGATGCCCGTTTTTTGGAGACGGATTTGGTTCGTACGGCCGAACTGATTGATCGTCACCAACCTTTTGTCGTGCTCTTGACGCACTATGAAGACCTGCTTAAAACCCAGCACACCCTAGATTATTCGCTCCTGAGTAAACTCTTTGGTATTCCGATTGGACTTGCTGAAGATAAGTTGCGCATGGTGCATGGAGAAGTAGATTTTCGTCATATCCATGTTACCTACGGTAAGGATGTGGAAGCAGCGATTGATCAGATTATTCATGTGATCGTTACTTTGCCAGATATCCGAGAGAGATACTCCAAGCGGTATATGGCTATTCGTCTGCTAGAACGTCCCGACGAGATGTTGGCACTATTGCCTCACTCGGACGAGCTTATCCGTGTGGCTAACGACCAACGTCAGCGTTTGCAATCCAAATACGGCATGTCTGCCAAGGAGGTTATCGCACACGCACGCCGCGGTTTCGTACATGGTGCACTAGAAGAGACCTTGACCCACGCACAACACGATACGGGTCACTCATGGGCGGATCGTGTAGACAAGATACTGACGAACAAATGGGTGGGTCTGCCCCTATTGATGCTTGTGCTATGGTTGGTCTTTGAGTGTACCTTTACTCTCGGCTCTTACCCACAGGAGTGGATTGCGATGGGCGTAGATGCATTAGTGAATTGGCTGCATGGCTTGATGCCAGACACTTGGTGGACGAGTATGCTCCTAGATGGTGTCCTAATGGGTATAGGAGCTGTATTGGCGTTTCTGCCTAATATCATCATTATGTTCTTCTTCCTGAGTCTGATGGAGGACTCAGGTTATATGGCACGTGCAGCCTATGTATTGGATAAGATTATGCACCGTATCGGTTTGCACGGCAGTTCGTTTATCCCAATGTTGATGGGATTTGGTTGTAATGTGCCCGCTATCATGGCAGCACGAGATATTAGCAACAAGAAAGACCGAGCACTCACCATGCTCATGGTACCTTTTATGAGTTGTTCGGCGCGTCTGCCAGTGTATATGCTTTTTGTTGGGGCGTTCTTTGCTGAGCAGAAGGCGATTGTTATGTTGTCGTTGTATGTTTTAGGAGTCCTTTTGAGCATATTATTTGCTTTTATTATGCAGCGCACTTCCGCTTTCCGTCAACCTAAGCATGACTATGTGAGTGAGTTGCCAGCGTATCGCTATCCCACCATACGTACTACGGGTTTGCATATTTGGGAACGCGTGGCAGACTATTTACAGAAGATACCTGCCGTTATTATCTGGGCTAGCGTCATCATCTGGGCATTGACCTATTTCCCTACGGGCAATATGCAGGATATGGAGCATAGTTATTTGGCCGCTATTGGTCATTGGATGGAACCTGTGATGAAACCATTGGGTTTTGATTGGAAGATGTCCGTTTGTCTGCTGACGGGTCTGCCTGCCAAAGAGGCCATCGTTTCCACGATGGGAATCCTCTATCCGTCAGATACTGCTCTGGTAGCATTTACACCCGTGACGGCATATGCTTTTATGGTGTTCGTGCTATTGTATTTCCCATGCGTGGCCACTATCACGACTCTTGGCAAAGAACTAGGGGCTAAATGGGCATGGTTTAGTCTTATTCAATCCATGGTACTAGCATGGGTGGTAAGTTTTATCATTAATGTATTAGGAAATCTCTTGATTTGAGTATGAAAAAACTAAAACTTGGAATATTTTTATTGTTCGTTCTTCTATCTGCTACATCTTATGCGCGTGTGGTGGGTATTGTGCTAGATGATAAGGGGTATCCCCTTGTCGGGGCGAATGTTTATTGGGCAGGAACCACCGTGGGTGTAGCTACGGATATAGATGGCAAATTTGAACTAGATGCTGTCAAGTCCACTAAATTGCTTGTTTCTAGTTTTATGGGCTATCACAATGATACGACAGAAGTCACTTCGCGTGGCGCACTGACTATCGTTCTAGTTAGTGATCTCGAGTTAGAAGAAGTGGATATCGTAGAGCGTAAGATGGCAGTTTTGCGCTCGCGTGTGTCTGCTTTGCAGACTGAAACAATCACAGGCGAAGCGCTCTGTATGGCAGCGTGCTGCAATCTGAGCGAGAGTTTTGAGACCAGTGCTAGCGTTGATGTGGCATATTCTGATGCTGCTACTGGTGCTAAACAGATTCGTCTGTTGGGTCTGAGTGGTACTTATGTGCAGATGCTTACGGAGAACACCCCTAATATCCGTGGATTGGCGCAAGCTTTTGGTATGGAGTATATTCCTGGTCCGTGGATGGAAGCGATTCAGGTTAGCAAGGGTACATCCTCTGTGTTGAATGGCTACGAGGCTATCGCAGGACAAATCAACGTAGAGTATCTCAAACCACAAACCCAAGATCCTATTTCACTCAATGCCATGATTAGTACTGAGACCCATGCTGAGGTCAATGCCTCTGGTGGATGGGATATCAATGATGTTGTGTCCACAGGTATATTGTTCCATGCCCAAAACATGTCACTCGAACTAGATCATAACCACGATGGATTCTTGGATATGCCTAAGAATACCAATATCAATCTGCTCAACCGCTGGTATGTCAAAACGGACGATTACACCGGACAATTCTTAGTTCGTGGATTATACGACCGCCGTCAAGGTGGTCAGACTAAGGATGCTCTTGCTGTTTCGCCTTTCGCCTCTACACCCTATCATATAGATCTAAACACGTGGCGTGTGGATGGATTCATGAAGAATGGTTATGTGTTTAACCATGACTTGGGTACTTCCATTGGTGTTATCGCTTCAGCCTCTTATCATAATCAGCAAAACACCTACGGCTCTCGCCAATGGAATGCGGCACAAACGAATGCGTATCTGAATGCTATCTTCCAAACATCGTTTGACGACTCGGCGATAGATCCATGGGATAACCACCAACACAAGCTCACTGCCGGTCTGAGTGTGAACTATGATAAGTACGATGAGTCACTCTCATCTATCGCCCTATCGCCTACTAGCCTCATCGCCTCACAGATGGAGCTGACCCCAGGCGTATTTGCGGAATATACTTATACTTACAAGGATAAACTGACCTTGCTTGCTGGTATTCGTGAAGATTATTCCACGCGTTATGGTTTCTTTACGACCCCTCGTATGAATGTGCGCTATGCGCCATTTGAATGGTGGACCATTCGTGGTTCCATAGGACTGGGCTACCGCACCCCTAACGCTATAGCGGATAACGCAGCTTTCTTGGCAAGTAATCGTATATACGATATTCATGCAGATTTAGCACAAGAACGCTCGATGAATACGGGCGTAAGTACGGTATTCTATATCCCAATGGG
>JBGVEC010000074.1:0-3496 GCA_045119815.1 Paludibacteraceae bacterium
AACGAAGCATCGGTTTCGTTTCTCAGCGGTGATTTATACCATAGGCTTTTGCCCTGTTGCTTTACGGGAGTATATCCCAAACTTTGCAGATAGTCTGCCAACTTGATTTGTTTTGCATCGTTGATTGTCATATTACTACGATTTTGAGGTTAATGAAATTTTGTTGATTTGATGAATCGTTGATGTAATATACTTATATTCAGCATTGTAACCTCTCAACATCTTCTCAACAAACTGCTCACCAAAAGAGAAATCCATAAACGGGCGTTGTCGGTCTCTCAACTTCTCTTTTGGCTTGTTGAGATTTTGTTGAGAGTGTATATTGCTTGTTATCAGTGTGTTTATACTTATATTCAACAATTCAACAGAAAATAGATAGTGTTACAAGGATTCGAGTTGTTCCTTTGTGATGGTATAGAAGCGTCCAACCCTCCTTATCGGCTCATAGTGGCAACTTTGGTTGTAGTTGCCTTGATAGGTGGTGTAGGTAAGTCCGTTGGGTGCAGGTGTCAGTTTCCAACACTCTTGCACCACCTTACGCACATGATGTTTCTCTACCTTTACCTGCGAGTGCATCAGCAGCACAATAAGGTCGTTAAGGCAGAATGAAACACTATCTACATTCATAGTCGCCATAATGTCGAGCAACAGCTCCGACATCTCTATCTCCAAACGGTTGCGGTTACTGCGGATAATCCTCTGCAATGCTTCGGTATGCAGCAATGAGGGGTTGAACCACATTCGGCTCTCCCTCTCGGTGGATAGTTGGCGATAGCTGAGGAAATGAAGAAATGCGGGTATCTCCGCTTTGAGGCGTTGCAGGAAATTGGTATCATCGGACTGCAAGCGGTTTATCTTGCGTACCCAATAGCGTGTTTCCCCTGCATCGATGATTACGGGCAGATACTCGTTGTTTGAGCATAGCACGAATTTGGCGAAGAATGCAATTTCATCACGGTCTTTGCCTTTGGCTTCCACCTTGTAGGATAGTGTGGTACTCAGATTCTTCAATCGTTCACTATCCTCCCTGCGGTTGAGTAGCACCTCATCAACCACAATAAGAAGTTTGCCTGCCCAATCGGAATTGAATTGACTGCGGAAATCCTCGTTGGTGTTGAATGTTACATTGTTCTGAAAGAGGGCTTTCAGAAAATTAAGAAATGTACTCTTGCCTGTATTGCGTTCCTCCGATACCAATAACAGGATTGGCAACTTCTGAACGGGTTGCAGGTAGAGCAGTTGCAGATAGTCCATACCCAACTCGTATTGCTCACCGAAAATATGCTCCACCAATGAACGGATAGAGGAGAAATCACCCTCTTGCGGTTGGTGGTCTATCGGCTCATAGAGATTAAGGAACTTGCCGATTACAGGACGATAGCCGATGTGTTCGGGTACGGTACAGAATCCGTCATACTTGGGAACGCTGCCGATGTAGTCCTTGCCATAGTCTTGGCGGAGCGTTTCATTGTTCCAGGGGATACGCTTCTTTACATATCCACCGCTCAGTCTCGGTTGCTCCACAATCTTGTAGAGCGTTGTTCCCACTCGGATAAATTCTTCTTTTGCCATACCACCATCTGATGGCGGTTTATGGCTTGATGTTACTTTGTTAGCTTCCATTTTCAAATGCTTTTAAGTTCAAAAAATGTCAGCTACAAAAATATAAGTGATTGACAGATAAGTTGCTACGCAAATCGTAGCAGAATAGTGAATAAAGTACTATGGGGATTGGTATTTGAGGGGTGCATAAACAAAGCAAGTCCGAAAACAGGTCAAAAACCTATCTTCGGATTTACCTTGACTGACTAATCAGCCGATATGCTGATATTACGACATACCTATTGGAGAGTTGGCAAGCGAAAAGAGATAACATACTTTCTCTTTTCGTCCGCATATCCTCTTTAACACCTCACTGCGTATCTTCTCTGCACCGTATGAGTTGATACGGAATGCAAGGGAGACAATCATATCTATATTATACAATGTTGCCCAATAGGTATATGGCATTACTTCGCAATGTTGCGTATGTTCCGCTATTACTCCGATTTTGTGTATGGCTTGGATTGCTGTCTTTAATGTGGATGCTGCCACATCGAACAGCACCACAAGTTCAGCAAAAGACATCCATATATTGCCGTCGGGTATGTTCACATTGCCCGATTCGCTGATTGTTATAATTGCTCGTTCCATACCTTATGCCATTGTAGTGTTACCGAATGATTGATTAAGTTGGTTGCCGAACATCGTTAAATCCTTGTCGATTTTCTCGGTGGTAATCTTCGCATATAGCTGTGTTGTAACGATGTTCGTATGTCCCAAAACTCTACTTACACTCTCGATTGGCATACCTTTACTGAGGGCAAGGGTCGCAAATCCATGTCTTGAGCAATGGAATGAAATGTCCTTGTCGATTCCACACTCTTTTATCATCTTTTTCAATGGTTTACAGATACTCCAATAGTTCAAATTGGGGAATACGAGTTTGTTCTCTTGGAATGGCTCGTATCGCTTGATAATCTGCAACGGAATATCCAACAACTTAACTTGGAACGGTATTTTGGTTTTGTGTCGCTTGGATAATATCCATTTCTCACCGTTTATTTCTACAATATCATCGGTGGTAAGTTCCTTAATATCCACGAATGACAAGGCTGTAAAACTTGCAAACACAAACAGGTCTCGGATATATGCCAACTTGCTATCCGTAAAATCGTGTGTCATCACCGCTTTTAATTCATCTTCGGTCAGAAACTCCCTCTCCTTAACATTGGGGCTTATGTGAAATTGAGCAAATGGGTTTCTCGGCATCAATCCGTTGTAGTGGGCACGCATAACAACACCCTTGAGCCACATACAATTTGCCCAGATACTGCCATTCTGCAAACCTCTGTCTGTTGCGAGGAATACCGCAAATTCCTTGATAAAGTCGGGAGTCAGCTCAATCATAGACATATCGTTACGCTTGTAATTCGCCTTGATGAATGCTGCAACATGGTTTCTCGCCCGTACTCTTGACATATAAGTAGCCATCACTCGGTCTGTGCCTACACGCTTCTTGAATGTGGCATTATCCTTATCAAATGCTCCGAGCAGTGTTTCATACTCAGTTCCGATGCCTTGATAGGCATTGCGTACCATTTCGGCAGTTACATAGGCTTCTCTATCCGACAGGCGTTGATAGTGTTTGATGATTTGGGCCTTGATATTATCCAAAGCAAGATTGAGTTCTCTTGCTTCCTTGCTCTTACCTTTGGCTCGGTTGCCTTTCACATCCCAAAGTTCTTTCGGAATGGTACGCTTACAACTGAATTGGGCCACTGAGCCGTTGATTGTCACTCGTCCCATAATGGGGACAATACCGTTTTTCTCCTTGCTTGCGTTCACGTAGAACAGCACCTTAAATGTACTTCGCATAATCCAATCTTTTTTGGTTACAAAATTAGTTGTCAGCGAGTTATACATTGATACGCAATATGATGCAGAACTATGAAAC
>JBGVEC010000075.1:0-5243 GCA_045119815.1 Paludibacteraceae bacterium
AGTATTTCGGCATGTACGAGTGTGAGAGGCAAATATTACCAAGGTAATATCTACAAAGACGACTTCTGGGAGGTCTGGGAAAATGGTTTCAAACCCTATCGCAACCGCAAGTGGATGAAGAAGTTAGAACCTTGCAATGACTGCAAACTCTGGCGCTACTGCGAGGGTGGGGGTATGCATCTCCGCCGTGAGGATGGTGCATTGATGCTCTGCCACTATAATAAGTTAATAGTTAATAATTAATAGTTAATATCTACAACGGATAAGTTTAACTATCCCTTAACCATCGTATAACAAACAACCCTTGCGCCAAGGTAGCGCAAGGGTTGCTGATTTATAAGTGAGTAGTATGACTTAGTTCTAATTTATTTGAAGAACTTTGACAACTTTTGAAAAACTCTAGGGTTTGCTAAACGATCGGATTGATCTTGTAATCTTGCAGGAGAATACGCTGGTCCCTCTGTTTCGCAATCGTAAGAACCCATTGCTATAGCCGTTCCTTCTGGGAATACTTTTATGCCCATTGTCTGCATCATGTCTGCATCGGCGAAACCATAATCAAAGTATACTTCCTCTTCTGTTCCTAAGCAAGCTAGAACCTCCACAATATATTTCAAATTAGGAATATTTTCCAAATACTCATCATGTGATTTGTAGCCTTCTTTTATGAGTTTATTCTTTCCTTCTTCCAACTCTTCTTTGGTAATCCATTGATTGTCATACATAAACTGATATATGTCCAATATGTTCGAAAAGATATATGCATCTTCGAGAGTCATAGCAATCGCCTCCCATTCCATACCAAAAAACGCGCTTTCTTCTAAATCTATTGCCAATGGGTAAGTGTTTTGGCAAAATGCATAAGCGTTCTTGTGGATGGTGGAGTATTTGATGGTTGCACTATCTTGTGGCAAGCAATACAGAATAGTTGCCTCTTCAACACCTCCGTTATCTTTTAAGAACAACTGCAACAGAGAGGTATTGCTAGTCACAAACTCCGTCATATCTACTCCGTCTGCTGCCAAACTATCCATACTTATGTTTTTTGCATTGATAGTAAAGACTTCAGAACCATCTATTATGCCTTCGTATTTGTAACCGCGGTCGCTAAGTGTCTTTTTGATTTGGTCTAGTGTCTGACCTTCAACACTCTTCACAAAAGAAGGCAAGTCCAATAAGATGTTCTTTTCATCGGTTGTTGGATCATACTGTGTTCTTGGCTCGCAAGAGGTCATTCCTACTATCAGAGCTACTGCTGCAATAGCCAGAGCAAAACATTTTGTTGTTTTCATAACTAATTTATTTTTTAGGGGTTAAAATTTAATTACTTGGGAATCTCGGACAAAGGTACTTTTTTTGAAATGTACAAATTTTCTCCTTAATCTTTCTCTTGAACTTCAACAATAGCATTAAAGACGATATGATCTACTACGCTGACAACGATTGGCATCTTGGTTTTGCGGGTTATAATGCAAACATCTTTAGGGTCGGTAATCAGTGAAAAGTGCTTGCCACAGACCTTGGAGTCGAATAGACCAAGGTTGCCAAAGAAACCGCCTGCGCCAGCTATGCGGTAAGACTCGATGCCGTGAGGGTAGTGCTCTATCTTGAGGATTTCGTCTTTAGGAATATTGATTTTGTATGCCAATAGGTGGATGTTGATATTCTCTTGATTGACAGATACTTTGCGAGGGACAATGATGAGTGTTCCAAAGGTGATGACTGTCATAAGGATCAGCGTGATGAGCATACCGATATGGCGTGTGTTGTACCACGTATAGGCTAAATATACAATAGATCCAAGGATAATTAGGCTGGCGATGATAGTCACCCATTTGATGGTTGGACTAAGAGTGAGGAAAGGAGTCGTTTGCATAGTAGTAGTGTGTTGAGATGGTAAAATGTTTAGATATCTTTTGCAAGGCGAACGCTAAAACCATATACATTATAATGTTCTCTAGTATAGAGTCCTCCGCTATAGAAATGTAAAGAATATGATTCACCTGTTTCCCAATTGTCGTAGCCAGGTACAAAATACTTAGTAGAGGTCCAATATTCACCTACTTCTTGGAAATATGAAGTGTTGATTTCAGTACCGTAAAAGTCAGCTGGATATCTAGATCCAGCTGCGGGTAAGAATATAGCACCATTTTTCTCTAGTTTTTTCCACTCCGAAGCTGTAAAGGTTTGGTATGCGGCGTAATCGTAATTGTAGTTTTCTCCAAGAACATAGGTGTTCATGCCAGAGGCGATAACGATGTCTTTTGGTGCAACCCAATTGTCGGGAAGAAGAATAAGTCCATTGGTACCATTGACTTGTGCTACTGTATAATAAGCACAAGCGTTGGGGCGTTTGTTGATGAGGTAATCCCACTCGTCGTTGGTTAAAGTACGCCAGGTATTTTGTGGATAGCCACTAATACTGTTTATACCCCAGTCTGTAAAAGTGGTGTAATCTCGCCTATCAATGGTATTTAATGTCGGATTGTTACCAGTTCCCCAACCAAATAGGTCAATCCAACCTTCATAGTCTTGACCAATATAAATATTCTCTTCGCCAATATAGTCGTATTGTTTTTCGGCAAAACGCCAAATGTCCTTTTTAGGACAATATTGTAAGTTTCCAGGAGAGAATACTACTTGTTGTGTTTCTGAGATTGAGAATCCGTATTGTACTTCTGGTTGGTTATGTAGCTCGCAACTAGCGCATATAAGAATAATAGCGGTAAGGAGGAGAGAAGTAATATGGGTTTTCATATGAGTAAGTATTAAAGGTTTTTAACTAAGCGTACACTATATCCTTCTTTTTGATTGAGGCCATGAGAAGATACAGTTATAACTGAATCTTCAAAATACAAGAATAATGCTATAGATGATTCTGCAGTAAATGTCCAATAGAATCCATATTCTTCAGTGTTAGAGATTTGCATAGTTGGCCGATGAATGCTAGGTAAACTTCTTTTACCAGCTGCGGGTAGAAAAATAGCTCCTTGTTGTTCCAATACACTCCATTGTCCGGTAGAGAATGTTTGGTGGAGTGCGTATCCATTATCATAATCATCTCTATGCATACCTGAAATAAACAGAATACTATCAGGAGCTATCCAATTATCGGGTAATAGAATAATTCCATTTACTTCATTGACTTGTGCAACACCGATGAGAGCTCTTGCATTAGGTCGGTTGAATACTAGGTAATCCCATTCGTCGCTACTCAAGGTCCGCCAAGTATGAAACGGATCTCCATTAATGCTATTGGCTCCCCAATCTACGAATCTGTCGTAATCAGAATTTTGATTACTTTTCAATGTAGGATTATCTCCAGTCCCCCAACCAAAGAGGTCTATCCACCCACTATAAGTGTCGCTGATTTTTATATTATTCTCGCCGATATAGTTATATTGGCTAGGTGCGAAACGCCATTCTTTTGTTGATGCTTTGTACTGGAGATTGCCAGGAGAAAAGACTACCTTCTGTTTAGGAGATACAGAGAAATAAGGTATATTCCCAGAACCGTTAATAGGTTCGCAGCTTGTTGCGATGAATGCTACTATGGCAAGTAGCAATAAACTGATTTTTGTTTTCATATGAGTAGGTATTTAATTTCGGCTGCAAAGTTAATACATTATTTTGAATTATGCAAATGTTTGCTGTGTAATGTCAAAATAGTATGCTAGAGTGAGATTGATCACAGGCAGAAATATGCTGAATAGTGCGTTTGTTGTGCGTGAATAGTGCGTAATTGATAAGGAATACCCGAATAGTATTCGGGACAACAAACATAGAAGTGCGCAAAGCGCAGTTTAGAGGACGGCGCTTTGCGCCTACAGTTTAGAGGATAGAGGCAGGGAAGGGCAGCAGAGCTGCGGTGTAAAGTGTAGAGTGTAGAGTGTAAAGGCAGAATATGCGTCTCATAGCTAATCAATAGATGCTTTTTTGTTTTCTAATTGTTTGTTTTTCTTAATGTAATACAATAGTCCTCCCCATAAAAGCATAAGTACCAATATAACTATTCCATGACGGATAACACGCTCTATTTTGTGTGCCTCTTGTTGTGTTTTTGTAAAATATTCTTCGGGAGTTATAGCATTATTCTCTAACAGATTCATCTTAGCCATGATTTCATCCAAGTATTGCTGCTCTGCCTCGTATACAATAGTATCAATAGCAAGTGTATGTGGTTGAAATAAAAACATTGAACGATTTTTGGTCAGAACGATTGTGGTATCATTCGTATTCCACAAATGTAGAATAGGTTCATGGATAGATTGATTTTGTATATTATAGGACTCTACATGTGCTGTTTCTGGTAAATCAATGGCAAAAAGATAATAGTAGTCATTTATTGGAGCCTGCCAATAATCTCCAATACCTATGTCAACTTTGTAACGCTCAGAAACTATCGGAAAACTGATAAAGCTTATTATCAATTCCAAGCCAATAAATATCATTGGGGATAGGGTTGCCAATGTAAGAAGTGCCTTTTTCCCTTTGAACTGTTTTTTACGAACAAATAGGTAAAGTATGACTAAGGCAATCCCTCCTAATACACAAGATAGAATAGCTAAAATAACTATCCAAAATAATAATACAAATAATATCCCCATGGTAGTAAATAATTAAAATACTTTGCAAAGGTAATGAAATATTTTGGATTGAGCAAGAAAAATCGCATTTTGAGATGATTTTTGATGTGTAGGGTGTGGAGTGTATTGGGTAGAGTGTAAAGTGTAAAGGCAGGGATTATTGTTAGAGACAAAAAAGAGAGTGCATCTGCTTGAGATGCACCCTCTTGGCTTATCTATCAGCGACTTGTCGCGGTCTAACAGCAAAGCGGTCTGACCTCTGACAGTCGAAGACGGTCTATATTAGAGTTGTGGACCAGCTGCAACGAGAGCCTTACCAGCCTCGTTGGTGGTGTACTTAGCGAAGTTCTTGATGAAACGACCAGCCAAGTCTTTCGCTTTCTCTTCCCATTGAGCTGCGTCAGCGTAAGTGTCGCGTGGATCGAGGATTGCAGGATCAACACCTGGCAATGCAGTTGGAACCTCGAAATCGAAGAATGGGATCTTCTTGGTTGGAGCCTCGAGGATGTCGCCACCGAGGATAGCGTCGATGATACCGCGTGTATCCTTGATAGAGATACGCTTGCCAGTACCGTTCCAACCTGTGTTAACGAGGTAAGCCTTAGCGCCAGATTTCTCCATACGTTTTACGAGCTCCTCAGCATATTTAGTTGGGTG
>JBGVEC010000076.1:0-3344 GCA_045119815.1 Paludibacteraceae bacterium
GACGATCTTACTCCATACTATATCGCCCGCGTATTGCACCATATACGCGTGCATCGCGTAGAAGTCCACCTCGGTAGATGCTACGGCTGCATAACCATCGGTTGGGTGCCAGTATTGGTAGAAGAATGGTACATCACCTTGTTTCGTTACGAAGCCAGGATTAGCATAGGATGGTACACCGAGCAAGTGCCAGTTCCAGTGGTTCCATGTGATCTTATCGCCCTTGGTATATTCCTCTAGGTCAACAATCACGTTGGCTTGTTGCTTAATCTCAGCAGGACTCACGCGGTTAGCCGATGGGAAGTAGAGACTGAGTTTGCGTCCACCGCCAGCAGCATAGCCGTAGTTCTTGCTCAGACGCTTGTAGTTGAGACAAACCACATAACCCGTGTTGGCTTTGAGGGTCTTGGTGTTGGCTTCCTCTTGGGTTTCTGCGACATACTCCCAGCCTGTGCTCTCTTCGGTTGGCAAGCCATACATCGCACGTTTGGCTCCGTCGTAGTATTGCACAGCCCAATATTCGCTATAAGCTCCTAAACCGAAGACATCCTTTAGGTTAACGTCAAATGGGAAAGATACCCAGTAGAACATCTTCTCGTAGTGACTAGTTGCAGCGTTGGTGGCAAACTTATCCTCCAAGAAGGTCAGTACGGCATACGCAGGGTTGGTGTATTTGTCATCTGTATTGTCGCCAGTAGTAACGACCTTGTCTGTGTTGCTAGGGAAAGTGAGTTGGGTGGCTTGATTATTGTGCTCGCGGTGAATCATCACCGGAGTTTGTAGGTTCACTTCGCCTGCGATCTCGCTATTAGGGTTGTATATGGTAACCAAGCGATGATCCTTGAAGTCGTAGATGAGACGCAAAGGATACGTTCTGCTGAGATCGGTATCTGTGCCACCCACAAAACTTGCACCGGAGGTCAATGCAGTACCCCAGAGGATTTGGTCTTGACCCTTGAACTTGGCGCGGATAACGGCCTTGTTTTCTCTGATAGCGTTGATATCCACGCTGTACATCCAGTTGGTGTTGTCTTGGAAGTATTTGAATGTAGTAGGTTGTACTTCGTTGTGTACTACTAGATATTCGCCTGCGGCTGTCTTGGTGTCGCCTATATATGCACGAGTGAGACGGTTGGTCATGATATCCCATGAGAAGCGCACATTAGCTGCTGCGGGGAGGAGAGGACGGCCTCCATCGCTAGTGACATATGGATCTGGGATTTGTGTATCCGTGGAATATCGGTAGTTGTTTACCATCAACTCAGGGGCTATACGAGGCGTGTGCTCGGTAGCAATGGTAAAGGTGATATTGCTATTGGCAGGCAGGAACTTACAGTCGTAGTGTGTATAGTCGTGTGGCTTGAGCGCACCAATAGGATCTTCGTATATATGTTTGTACGCGTATTCAGAGAAGGTGACTAGGTTGGTATCGTTCAGATAATTAGGGTCGCCATTGACGCGCACGTAGAAGTTGCCCTCATGGCGATGTACCTGGTTCATGTCAAACGTGGCTTTGCCGCCTTGTTTGGTAACCACGAAGTTCCACACACCGCTGGCGCGGAAGCCTTTTTCTGCGTATTTTTGGTCGTTTTTGATGTTCTCAATACCGTCTTGGATAACCCAGTCATCTATCTCTGAATCGGTTGTCTCACCGGCATTCTTGCGACCAGGTAGCAGACCTACATTGGCGTTGCCTTTGAGAGGACCAAACACCATATGTGCTTCTTTATCTACCCATTTGCTTCCATCGTATTCTTGGAGAACGATCTCAGGATGGTTGACGTGGTCTTTGCCGCCTTTGATCATGTTAAAGATATGCACACTAATCGTGTCGCATTTACCCTCTTCGAGAGTAAATGTGTGAGACTCAAAGTGGTATAGGCGGTTAATAATGGTCTTTTTGCCATCTTTCTTGAGTTCTTGTTCAATGTATTGTAGGCGTAGATCACCATTCGTAAGGGCAAAGAGTGGACTAGCAACGAAGATAAATGCTAATGTGGTAAGGAGTGTCTTGGCGCTAGATGACTGTCTGCGCTTGCGTTGTTGGATGAATATACTCATAGCTGTGATGGCTGCTAATACAAATAATATCGTGTGATCGCCTAGTGGCAGTGGGTCGCCAGGGTGGAGTTTTTCGTCATCCTCGTACTCGTCTTCCCAAATATTCTGTCTCCCTCTAATCTGACTAGGAGATGAAGCGGTGGGGTTTTGCGCAGCAAACGCATCTTGTACGTTAGATTCATACGCACAATAACCTTCTTCTAGCATATAGTACGCATCCTCGTAGTAGAATTGGGCTAGCACAGGTTGTGGAACGCATACAAACAAGGCAAATAACATCGTTATGCCTAATAGTATAGGAGTGTGAAATATTTGACGAGGCAATAATTTCATGACGTGTTTTTATGGGTGTGAATTTATATTATACGAATAACGCGGCAAAGTTACACTTTTTTTTTGAATTAAGCAAATATTTTTAAGAAAAAACATAATTTTTTACGAAAATTAGGTAAAAGAGAATGAGTTATCAACAGAGGGCGAGAAAATTATTTATACCTCCCACGGATATTGCACGGATAGATTTAGAAGACAATTATTCGATCCAAAAATTATAGAAAATTAGACAAAATTTCGATGATCATGTTTCAGACAATTAAAATCAATTCAGACATCAATTAAAATCAATTTCTTTCTATCCAAAAATTATAGAAAATGGTAGAAAATTAAGAAAAATTGTTCTATATAATAGGTTTTACTTGTGTATGTGAGAAAAAAGTAGTACCTTTGTACCTTGAAACAAAATGCACTAAATTTGGAGAACTATGTTTAGTAATTTATCAGAAAGATTAGAACGCTCGTTTAAGATCCTTAAAGGTGAAGGTCGTATCACCGAAATCAATATTGCGGAGACCGTCAAAGATATCCGCAAGGCATTGCTAGAAGCCGATGTTAACTACAAGACTGCCAAGCAGTTTACCGACCAAGTCAAAGCCAAAGCTCTCGGTCAAAACGTGATGACCGCTGTCCGTCCAGGACAACTCATGGTCAAGATCACACACGACGAACTGGCTGCTCTCATGGGTGGCGAAGCTGCAGAAATCAACCTCAAAGGACAACCTGCAGTCATCCTCATGAGCGGTCTCCAAGGTTCGGGTAAGACTACTTTCTCCGCTAAACTGGCTAACTACCTCCAAACCAAAAAGAACAAAAAAGTGATGATGGTAGCCTGCGACGTCTATCGTCCTGCTGCTATCGAGCAACTCCGCGTTCTCGGTGAGCAAATCAACGCCAAAGTCTACACCGGTGAAGGCGAAGCCAACCCTGTGATCAAAGCACAAAAAGCC
>JBGVEC010000077.1:0-2017 GCA_045119815.1 Paludibacteraceae bacterium
AGGTAAAGAAACGCCTTGAGGTTATCCGTGCTAATGCGGACAGAAATATTCCGCTCAGATCATTGGCAGCTGCCATTATTATGACCTATATTGAAGAAAACGAATCAAAACTGGATGAGCTATGATACAGAAGGATATGACAATTAAAGATATTCAAGATTTGATTTTCGGTGACGAGGATCGTGTTCTTGAGCTCAAAAAGAGTACTGGCGAGTTGAAGGATGGCATGAAAAGTGCATGTGCATTTCTTAATACCGATGGCGGTTGGGTGATTTTCGGAATCACACCTACCTCATTAAAAATAGTCGGTCAACAGGTAACAGACAACACAAGAAAAGAGATAGGACAAGAAATTGCAAAATTGTATCCTGCCATCGACTTGAAGCCTATCTACGTGCCCGTACCTGACAAAGACGACTTTTACGTGATAGCCATACACCTCAATGCATGGCCAAGAGGTACTGCACCTTATACATACGACAATCGTCCATATTACAGACTGGAAAGCATCACCAAGGTCATGCCAAGAGAAATGTTCGAGGAAAGAATCCGTGAAAGCAAACCTCATTTGTATGCATGGGAAAGACAACAAGCGGATGGTATAAACATCGAGGATTTGGATGATAACCTTATAGCTGGCGCAGTACGTGGTGGTGTTAAAGGAGGTCGATTGAGCACTTCTGCCTTGAGCGAAACAACAGAGAACATATTGTCTAAATTCCAACTGCTCAATGAAGGTAAGCCTAACAATGCAGCGGTTGCTCTTTTTGCGAAAGAAACAGGATGGTACACTCAATTGGAGCTGAGAATGGCTCGTTTCAAAGGCAATGGAAAGAATGAGTTTGGCGATAACCAGTCATTAAAAGGCAACATATTCAAACTGTTCGATGCAGGTATGGCATTCTTCTTCAAGCATCTAAACCTTAGTGGCAAGATAACAGGAACTCGCAGACAAGAAGAATTGGAAATCCCTTATGTGGCACTTAGAGAAGCATTAACCAATGCTTTGTGTCATCGAACATATGATGAACTTGGCCCTTCGGTTGGAATTGCCATATACGATGATCGTGTAGAAATAACGAATCCAGGAAGATTCCCTGCTCATTTAACCGCTGAGACCATTAAGCAGCCTCATGATTCGCATCCACGCAATCCTCTTATTGCAAATGTACTTTATTTGTCTACATATTTGGAAAAATGGGGTTCAGGCGTTGCTCGTATTATAGAAGCGTGCAAAGAGCATGATGTTCCAGAGCCAACTTACGAAGACAGAGGAGGTTTCATTCATATTGTTTTCAAGAGAAAGTCATTTTCACTGTCAAATGACACCCAAAATGACACCCAAAATGACACCCAAAACGGTTTGTCTGAAAGACAGAATAAAATTGTTGAAATATTGAAGAAAAATAATAAAACTACCGTTGAAGAATTGTGTGGAGTATTTTCAAAATCAGAATCAACAATAATAAGAGACATTAGAAACATAAAGAAACAAATGTCACTTAGTTGGATTGGACCAAGCAAAGGTGGCCATTGGGAAATCAAAGAATAAGGAATAATGAAACCATATATAATCTGTCACATGATGTCTCTCCTTGACGGACGAATTGATTGTGATGTAACAGAAAAGATAGAGACTGGGGATGAGTACTACGATGCCCTGAACCAGTTGGATTGTTCATCTACATTGATGGGTAGAGTGACCATGCAAATGCACTATGCTTCAGCCGAACCTTATGATGTACAGAACAATCAACCCGTTGGCGAAGAATGTTTCAACATCGCCATTCGTACAAAAGGTTATATCATAGCCATTGATACAAAGGGAAGATTAAAGTGGCCACACAACCAGTTTGACGGAATGCCACTTCTAGTAATTACGTCAGAGGAGTGTCCGAAAGAATACCTTGACACTCTAACCAAGCAGTATATTTCATGGATTGCTGTAGGCAAAGGCTCCATCGACCTAAAACGTGCCATGGAAATACTAAGAGCCGAGTTTGGCATAGAAAGGTTG
>JBGVEC010000078.1:0-2887 GCA_045119815.1 Paludibacteraceae bacterium
TTTAACGGAACTCTTGCTCTCTTCACGAAAGCGGATGCAAAGGTACTGCTTTTTTTTGAATTGACCAAATATTTTTTGAAAAATTACGTTCTTTTGTGTTATTTTTTCAATTTTTGCACTCTCCAAGCCCAAAAACTCGTATTTTGGGTTCTTTTTACCAAGAAAAAGTACAAAACCAAGGTGGAACAAACGGCAATCAAAATGCCCGCAAAAATATCCAATGCGAAGTGCTGAGACAAATAAATGCGAGTATATGCCCCAAAACTTGCACAGAGAAAACAAATCAACGATAAAATATTCTTACCTTTTATATTTTCAGCACACAAAATAATACTTAAACTAAAAAACAGCACAAAGAAAGTGGTTGTATGCCCCGAGGGGAAGGATAACCAATAATTCATCCTAACTCCTTCTACAAGTGGCAAACTAACATCGGGCATATTCTCAGCAAACCATGTCAATGGGCGTGGAGCATGCATGATATGCTTAATTGGTTGTACGATGAGTGTGGAGAGCAGTAGATTGCTCGCTAAAAAAGTAGCCCATCCAGCGCGATAGAAGAGTAGAAGAAGAACTACGAGATAAGGTAGCCAATCCACCAAATTAGTGAATGCAGGTATCACAATATCCAAAAAACGCGTGTGTGGTTGGCAAAGTGCAAGATGCAACTCAGCTTTAGGAACAACAAGAAGTGTTGTTCCTAAAACGAGTGCCAACACGATGGTTGGCACTAGAAAAGGCAATATGAATTTTGAATTTTTAATTTTGAATTATTTGTGACAATGGGTACAAAAATTGCAAAGGATGTACCACAATATGCATATTGCTCCACTTAGGATGGCGATGGAGATCTGCTTGTAGGTGATAGCTACCGTGGCACATGTGCCCAAAATAAAGGTGCAGCCAACTAAGAACATGATGATGTGCTTCTTGCCTTGTCCCGCTGACTTGAAACTGAAGAATGGAATTTCGCTTACTAGCAAATAGCAACTCAACAAACTACCTGCTAATAACACCCATGGTGCCCACGTGGGTAGGGCAATGCTATTGAGCCAGCAAACGAGCGATGCCCAGAAAATAGCATTGGGTGGTGTCGCTAGACCAATAAACGATGTGGTTTGGCGTTCGTCAATATTGAATTTTGCCAAGCGCAAGGCAGAGAACGCTGCAATCAGCAAGGCAATCAGTGCCCACCAACCGATGATGGGCTTGAGATAGCAGAATAGTATCATAGCAGGCGCGAGACCAAAAGTGATATCGTCTGCTAATGAATCCAGTTGTACACCCAATGGCGATGGCACTTTGAGCCAACGAGCAGAAGCTCCGTCAAAGAAGTCGAACAATCCACCTGCTAGAATGAGAGCGAACGCCCAAAGGTATTGCTCTTGTGTTGCCATGAAAACAGCTGCTGACCCGCACAAAAGATTTGCGCAGGTCAGGCTGTTAGGTATGATGCGTTTGATTTGCATTTGGTGTCAAAGTTTATTTCTTGCCGTAGTTAGCATCAACGATGCGGCGAGCAAGGAAGGTAACAAAGAAGGTAGCTGCACTGCAGCAGATCACCATCCAGAAGAAATTCTCGTAGCCAATAGCCTCTTGGATATAACCAGCAACAAGACCTGGGAGAATCATACTAAGCGCCATGAAACTGGTGCAGATAGCATAGTGTGAAGTCTTAAACTCTCCTTCAGAGAAGAACATCATGTACATCATATATGCAGTAAAGCCGAAGCCGTAACCAAATTGCTCAATAGCAATAGCGATAGCGATATACACCATGTTGGTTGGCAAGAAAACGCTGAGGTAAACGAAGCTCAAACATGGCAAAGTCATAGCGAGAGCCATCCACCAGAAAGCTTTTTTCAAACCTACTTTAGAGATGTAATATCCGCCAAGGATACCACCTAAAAGCAAGAAAATCACGCCAATAGCGCCATATACAACGCCCAACTCTTGCATGGTCATGCCCAAACCGCCCGTCTCGCGTGCACCTAGAAGGAATGGATAGATCATCTTCATCAAGAATCCCTCTGGCAAACGATAAAGGAGCATAAAGGCGATGGCTACCCACAAAGCTGGTTTGGTGAAATAGGTTGCAAAAGCCTTACCGAAACCAACAACAATATCTTTGGCTGTGGTTTCTGCATTTGGCTTGTCAGTGTCAGGGCGTGGGGTAAAGAACATATGCCAAATAGCCAATAACACAAAAATTACTGCGGTGATAACCATGGTTACTTTCCATGCCAAAGGCATATTTGCCTCGCCTTGTTTGATAGTCCAATCGTAGATGATACCAGGAATAGCGATGAGCGCTGAGTTGCAGAATACATTGCTAAGACGGTAGAATACGCTACGCCAGCCTATCATTTCTGCTTGAACGCCAGAGGTGAGAGCCAACATGTAGAATCCGTCTGCTGCAATATCATGAGTTGCAGATGCAAATGCCATGATAATGAATGCAATCAATACACCGGTAAATAGCTTAACCTCAGTAGCCATTGCAGCGATAGTGGCTGGATCTGGTTGAGGAATGGAGAAGATAGTTAGCACAGCCAATCCCAACATTAGGAATTGCATAGTGAGGAACCACCAACGTTTAGTCTTGATCAAATCTACAAATGGAGCCCACAAAAACTTCAATGCCCAAGGGAAATAAAGCAATGTGGTAAAGAATGACATCTCGCCGTTAGGTACACCCATTTGGTTGAACATAACCATGGAGATGTTGTTCACGAGGAAGTAAGGGATACCTTCCAAGAAATACAAGGTTGGTACCCACAACCAAGGATTAATACTTTTCAGTGATTTCATGACCTAAAATGTTGTAAATTTTATTGTTTTTAATAATGATTAATTGTCCGTTGTAGAGCATCTTTTGTGTTGGAGA
>JBGVEC010000079.1:0-5704 GCA_045119815.1 Paludibacteraceae bacterium
AGCTAAAATGCCAGGATTATTAGGTAAAAAAATCGGAATGACATCCGTGTTCGGTGCTGATGGCAAGAATATCCCATGCACCGTTATTGAGGCTGGTCCTTGCGTTGTTACCCAACTCAAGACAGTTGAGAAGGATGGCTATGCTGCTGTACAAGTAGGTTTCATGCCAAAGAGCGAGAAACACACTAACAAAGCAGAAGCTGGTCACTTTGCAGCTGCAGGTGTACAACCAATGCGTCACCTCGTAGAGTTCGATGGATTCGAACAAGAAGTCAAACTGGGAGATACCTTGACCGTGGAGATGTTCGAAGAGAACTCTTACGTAGACGTGACAGGTACTTCTAAAGGTAAAGGTTTCCAAGGTGTAGTTAAGCGTCACGGCTTCGGTGGTGTAGGTCAATCTACTCACGGTCAAGACGATCGCCTTCGTGCTCCAGGTTCAATCGGTGCCTGCGCAACTCCAAGTCGCGTATTCAAAGGCATGCGTATGGCTGGTCACATGGGTGTTGACCGCGTAACTGTACAAAACCTTGTAGTACTTAAAGTGATTCCTGAGTACAACTTGATCATGGTCAAGGGAAGTGTACCAGGTGCTAAAAATTCAATCGTTGTTATTAACAAATAAGAAGGTATGGAACTTAGTATTTTGAACATGGCCGGCAAAGAGACCGGCAAGAAGATCGTTCTCAATGACGCTATCTTCGGTATCGAGCCTAACGACCACGCCATCTATTTGGATGTAAAACAATATTTGGCAAACAATCGTCAAGGTACAGCTAAAGCTAAACAACGTAGTGAGAACGCTCACTCTACACGCAAACTCGGTCGTCAAAAGGGCGGCGGTGGTGCTCGTCCAGGTGACTTGAAGTCTCCAGTACGTGTAGGTGGTGGTACCATTTTTGGTCCAGTTCCACGCGATTATGGCTTCAAACTCAACAAGAAGGTTAAACAATTGGCTCGTCGCAGTGCATTGAGCACCCGCGCAGCTGCAGGTCAAATCATCGTATTGGATGCTCTCCAATTTGAGGCTCCAAAGACCAAGGCAATGATCGAGGTAATGAACAATCTTCAAGTTGCAGGTAAGAAGGTATTGTTCGTATTGGCAGAGAATAACATCAACGTTCTCAAGTCAGCAAGCAATATCGAGCGCACCAACGTGGTGACTGTTAACGAACTCAATACATACGCAATCATGAACTCTAGCGCAGTAGTATTCGTTGAGAACGCTGTTGCAGCTCTTGAGTCAACTTTAGCATAAGGAGGTTATAACTATGGCAATTATTATTAAACCAATCGTCACTGAGAAGATGACCGCCGCAGGCGAAAAGTTCAACCGTTATGGTTTTCAAGTAGTTCGTACTGCTAACAAGATCGAGATCAAGAAGGCAGTAGAAGAATTGTACAATGTTCAAGTTCTTGATGTAAACACCCTTATCGTAGCTCCAAAGACCAAACAACGCTATACCAAGAGTGGTTTGATCCGTGGTGCCAAGGCTGCTTACAAGAAAGCTATTGTAACATTGAAAGAAGGTGAAACAATTGATTTTTATAGCAATATCTAAAAATGGCTGTACGTAAATTAAAGCCCACTACACCAGGGCAAAGACACAAAATTATTGGCGCATTTGACACAATTACCGCAAGTGCACCAGAGAAATCTCTTGTGTTCGGTAAGCGTAAAACCGGTGGTCGTAACCATGTAGGTAAAATGACCATGCGTTATATCGGCGGTGGACACAAGCAGAAATATCGCGTAATTGACTTCAAACGTAACAAAGATGGTGTACCAGCAGTAGTAAAAACTATCGAGTACGATCCAAACCGTTCTGCACGTATCGCACTCTTGTTCTACGCTGATGGCGAGAAACGTTACATTCTTGCACCTAATGGTTTGCAAGTTGGTCAAACAGTAATCTCAGGTCCAGATGTGGCTCCTGAAGTTGGTAATGCACTTCCTATGGCTAACATGCCACTCGGTACATTGATTCACAATATCGAGTTGCGTCCAGGTCAAGGTGCTTGCATGGTTCGCTCAGCAGGTGTGTTTGCACAATTGTCTTCTCGCGAGGATAAATATGCAATCATCAAGTTGCCTTCTGGCGAGTTGCGTAAAGTACTCTCTGCTTGCAAAGCTACCGTTGGTGTAGTAGGCAACAGTGACCACGCATTGGAGAAGAGCGGTAAGGCTGGTCGCAGCCGTTGGTTGGGACGTCGTCCACGTAACCGTGGTGTGGCAATGAACCCAGTAGATCACCCAATGGGTGGTGGTGAAGGTCGCGCATCAGGTGGACACCCACGTTCACGCAAGGGCTTGCTAGCTAAGGGCTACAAGACTCGTGCTCCTAAGAACCAAAGCAACCAATACATTATTGAAAGAAGAAAGAAATAACCTATTAAATTAAGAGAAATTTTATGAGTCGTTCATTGAAAAAAGGACCATTTATCAACGTAAAGTTGGAGAAGAAGGTGTTGGCTATGAATGAGTCTGGCAAGAAAGACGTTGTTAAGACTTGGAGCCGTGCATCTATGATTTCTCCTGATTTTGTAGGTCACACTATCGCAGTTCATAATGGAAACAAGTTTATCCCTGTGTACGTAACTGAGAACATGGTAGGTCACAAGCTCGGTGAGTTTGCTCCAACCCGCTCATTCCGTGGTCACTCGGGTAATCGTTAATCCATGAGTCATTCACAACAAATTAAATTTTAGAATTCAAAATGGGTGCTAGAAAACATAATACAGCTGAGGCAATGAAAGAGGCTCGCAAGGGTCAATATTTTGCTAAGCTCAATAACGTTCCTACATCTCCACGCAAAATGCGCCTTGTTGCAGATATGATTCGTGGTATGGAAGTGAACCGTGCACTGGGTGCGTTGCATTTCTCTACTAAAGAGGCTTCACGTGCCCTCGAGAAACTCTTGAAATCTGCTATTGCAAACTGGGAGACCAAGACAGGCAAGAAAGCAGACTCAGAGACTCTGTATGTAACTCAAATCATGGTAGACGGCGGTATGATGCTCAAACGCCTCTTGACCGCTCCTCAAGGTCGTGGCTATCGCGTACGCAAACGTTCTAACCATGTGACAATTTTTGTAGATACTAAGAATACTAACGAAGCTAAGTAATTAAACGAAATGGGACAAAAGATTAATCCAATAGCAAACCGCCTCGGTATTGTACGTGGTTGGGATTCCAACTGGTTTGGCGGTAAGAACTACGGAGATACAATTCTTGAGGATACAAAAATCCGCAAGTACCTGAATGCCCGTTTGGCTGAGGCTAGTATTTCTCGTATCGTTATCGAGCGTACTCTTAAACTTGTAACTGTAACTGTCTGCACTGCTCGCCCTGGTTTTATTATCGGTAAGGGTGGACAAGAGGTTGACAAATTGAAAGAGGAGTTGAAGAAAATCACCAAGAAAGATGTGCAAATCAACATTTTCGAGGTTAAGCGTCCAGAGCTTGATGCTACTATCGTAGCTACCAAGATTGCTCGCCAACTCGAGGGTAAGGTTGCATACCGCCGTGCCGTTAAGATGGCTATCGCATCTACTATGCGTATGGGCGCTGAGGGTATCAAGATCCAATTGAGCGGACGTCTCAACGGTGCTGAAATGGCACGTAGCGAGATGTACAAAGAGGGTCGTACCCCATTGCACACTCTTCGCGCTGACATCGATTATTGCCACGTAGGTGCTCTCACCAAAGTAGGTGTAATCGGCGTAAAGGTTTGGATCTGCCGTGGTGAGGTTTATGGCAAGAAAGATCTTGCTCCTAACTTCACACAAAAGCAAGAGAACAACCGTGGTGAGCGCAACGGTCGCCGTGATGACCGCCGTGGTGGTTTCCGTAGAAACAAAAAACAATAATGTTTAACCGATTTGTAGATTACAACAGTTATGTTACAACCAAAGAAAACTAAATTCCGCCGCTGTCAAAAAGGCCGTATCAAAGGCAATGCACAGCGTGGTACAGAGCTGGCATTTGGCACATTCGGTATCAAATCACTTGGTACCATCTGGTTGACAGGTCGTCAAATCGAGGCAGCCCGTATCGCAGTAACACGTTATATGCAACGTCAAGGACACGTATGGATTCGTGTTTTCCCTGATAAGCCAATTACCAAGAAACCATTGGATGTTCGTATGGGTAAAGGTAAAGGTGCTCCAGAGGGATTCGTAGTTCCATTGGCTCCAGGTCGTATCATCTTCGAGATCGATGGCGTATCATACGATATTGCTAAAGAGGCACTCCGCTTGGCAGCTCAAAAACTTCCTATTACAACCAAATTTGTCGTAAGACGTGATTACGACCCAACCCAAAATGTATAATCAGGATTATGAAAACAGCTGAAATTAAAGAATTAACAACTGCTGAGATCCAAGAGCGTTTGGTGGCTGAGAAAGAGGCACTCGTTCGCATGAAAATGAATCACAGCATTTCTCCGCTTGACAATCCGTTGCAGATTAAGGTGGCTCGTAAGACTATTGCTCGCCTTGCAACCGAACTCCGTCAAAGAGAATTAACAAAGTAAAAAACGAATTGACATGGAAACAAGAAATCTAAGAAAAGAGCGTCAGGGTATTGTCGTTTCCAACAAGATGGACAAGACTATCACAGTTGCTGTTCACTGGAAAGAGAAACACCCTATTTATGGCAAGTTTGTCAATAAAACTCGCAAGTTCCATGCTCACGACGAGAACAATGAGTGCGGTATCGGCGATATTGTACGTATCATGGAGACTCGTCCATTGAGCAAAACTGTTCGTTGGCGTTTAACTCAAATTGTAGAAAGGGCTAAGTAATATGGTACAACAAGAATCAAGACTAATCGTTGCGGATAACTCTGGTGCTAAAGAGGCATTGTGCATCCGCGTTCTTGGCGGAACCAAGAAGCGTTACGCTAGTTTGGGTGACACCATCGTAGTTGCAGTAAAAGGTGTAATTCCTCAATCTGACATCAAAGACGGTACTGTAACACGTGCTATCGTAGTACGCGTTAAGAAAGAGGTACGTCGTCCAGATGGTAGCTACATCCGTTTCGATGATAACGCATGTGTGCTCGTAAACAACGCAGGTGAGATCCGTGGCTCACGTATCTTTGGCCCTGTAGCTCGCGAGCTCCGTCAAACGAACATGAAAATTATTTCTCTAGCACCTGAAGTGCTCTAATTCATCTAAATTCTACAAGTATGGCAAAATTACATATTAAGAAAGGTGATACCGTATACGTGAATGCAGGTGCTTCTAAGGGCAAAACGGGCCGCGTGCTCGAGGTGCTCGTTGAGAAACAACGTGCTATCGTAGAAGGTGTTAACATGGTATCTAAGAGTACCAAACCTAATGCTAAAAATCCTCAAGGAGGTATTGTTAAACAGGAAGCTCCTATCCACATCTCTAACCTCAACCCAGTTGAGAACGGCAAACCAGTACGTGTAGGTCGCGTAGAGAAGGATGGCAAGCTCGTCCGCGTAAGTAAAAAAACTGGTAAGGAGATCTAACAATGAATACAGCAAGTTTGAAACAAGAGTACTTGGAGCGTATCGTTCCTGCACTCATGAAAGAGTTTAACTACACTACTGTAATGCAGTGTCCTAAACTCGAGAAGATCGTTCTCAACCAAGGTCTTGGCGAGGCTGTAGCTGATAAGAAGATCATCGATGTTGCACAACAAGAGATGACTCTTATCACCGGTCAAAAAGCT
>JBGVEC010000080.1:0-2118 GCA_045119815.1 Paludibacteraceae bacterium
GACGAAGAGGTACTGATCCAAATCAAGGATCTTCAGGAAAAAGTCACCATTATCCGTCAGAACATCATGGATAAACAACGTGTGATCAGCAACTTCCTCAAGTGCGATTTCTTCCCAACGGAGCTCCAACCTCGCCTCACGATGATTATCAAGGATATCAATTCGCTGTTCGAATACACTCGTTTCGGTTTTGACCGTCTAGATTACCTCCAAGATACTTTCCTCGGTCTTGTTAATATCGAGCAGAACAAGATTATCAAGATCTTCACCGTGGTGAATGTGGTATTCCTTCCACCTACTTTGATCGCCAGCATGTATGGTATGAACTTCGACTTTATGCCTGAATTAGCATGGAAAATGGGCTATCCATTTGCTATTGGCTTGATGGTTGTTTTTACCGTGGCTATCTTGCTTATTTTCAAACTGAAAAAGTGGTTATAAACAAAGTTATCAACAATTCCATTCATAACTTGTTAATCAATTTTGATAACCCAAACTTATCCACTTTATCAAAAGTTAATCCACTTTTTTCAACTGTATAATTTATTGAAAAACAACCGATAGCAGAGGTTATCAAACATTTCCACAACTAATAATAATAAAGGATTTTTTCAATAAATTTATTTATATTTTTTATCTCGAACAACTAGTTTCTTCATTTTTTCAAATATATGTCTGTTAAATTTTACAAATCCGAAAATCAAGTACCATTAGAGATGCATAAGGTACGCGTAGTACAAAAGTTGAATTTATTGCCTGTAGATGAGCGTTTGCGTGCTATTCAAAAGGCAGGTAACAACACTTTCTTATTAGAGAATAAGGATATATATATAGATATGCTTACTGATTCGGGCGTGAATGCCATGTCCGATCGTCAGACAGCAGCTATGCATTTAGCTGACGACTCATATGCGGGCAGTCAAACCTTTGCTCGCCTTAAAGCCGCTCTTAAAGAGGTGTTTGGTACCGACAATGTGCTACCTGCTCACCAAGGTCGCGCGTGCGAGAATATATTAGCTGAGCGCTTTGTCAAACCAGGCATGGTGGCTATCATGAACTTCCACTTCACTACCACCAAAGCCCATGTCACTCGTTGCGGCGGCGAAGTGGTCGAAGTTCTCCATAAAAAAGGATTGATTCCTCAGAGCGACGATCCATTCAAGGGAGATATGGACTTGCAAGAATTGCGTCGTGTCATTGAGCAATATACCCCTGAGAAAGTGGCTTATGTCCGTGTAGAAGCAGGTACCAATTTGATAGGTGGTCAACCTGTTAGCCTTGAGAATATGCTTGCCGTGGCAGATATTTGTCACGAATATGGCGTACCTAGTGTGTTAGATGCCTCGTTATTGCAAGATAATATCTACTTCATGAAGACCCGAGAGGCTCAATGCAAGTATATGACTCCAAAGGAGATTTACCACTTGCTTGCTGGCAAGATGGATATCATCTATTTCTCTGCTCGTAAACTAGGTTTTGCTCGTGGTGGTGCGATTATCAGCCACAATACCGACCTTATCAAGAGCATGATGGAGTATATTCCATTGTTTGAAGGCTTCTTGACTTATGGTGGTATTGATGTGCGCTCTATCGAGGCGATGGCAGAGGGCTTGTATGAGTCGCTTGATATGGATTACTTGAGCCACGGACCAGAGTTTATCAATTACCTTGTCAACGAGTTAGATGCCTATGGCGTACCTATGATCAAGCCTGCGGGTGGTTTGGGTGCGCATATCGATTGCCAAGGCTTTGTGCCCAATATGCCTCATAATCAATAC
Source organism: Paludibacteraceae bacterium (assembly GCA_045119815.1). GTDB lineage: Bacteria > Bacteroidota > Bacteroidia > Bacteroidales > Paludibacteraceae > Colicola. The sequence goes on from JBGVEC010000080.1 coordinate 1,779, forward strand.
CCTGCAGCTGCGGTTGCCACAGCTTTGTATATAGCAGGTGGTATTCGTGGTATGGAGCGCGGCACACTCTCTGAGCAACGCGAAGCAGATGGCACGGAGCGTTTTGCGGAGTTGGAACTGATGCGTCTTGCTATGCCTCGCCGTGTTTATACTTTGTCTCAAGTCAAGTATGTAGCTGACCGTGTTAAATGGTTGTGGGACAACCGCCAACTCATAGGCGGCCTGAAATGGGTAGAAGAACCTAATGTCTTGCGTTTCTTCTTTGGTCGCTTAAAGGAGATTGGCCATTGGCAAGAAGAACTAGTTTCTAAGTTCAAAGAAGATTTCGGCGAAAGTTTAT
>JBGVEC010000081.1:0-2216 GCA_045119815.1 Paludibacteraceae bacterium
CTAAATACGAGCGTCCACATTTGGATTTTGATTCAGAGGATGGTGCGGTGGAGCGTGTGTATGGTGCAGAGGATGATGTCGTAATAGAAGATCATACGCAGCGTGATGGTTATATCGTTTTCCAAGCTACAGCGCATGATCAATCAGATATGATGGTACTATATTTCTTTGCTAATCAGGTGGATAGTGTGGTGACTATTCCTCAAGGAGTATATCCGATCAATCATTCGTTGGTGGCTGGTACTGTGTTGTCAAGTAGGGGTGCTAATGAGGATAATACCGTATCTCCGTCTTTGTATGCTAGTTTGACAGATGGCTATTTGGATGCTTTGTATTTCCTAGTTGATGGCACGGTGACGGTGGAGAAAGTGGATGGTAAGTTGAGACTTGAGGTAGAGGCAGTCAACTCCTACGATGTGCCTGTGCATATTGTATATGATGCGCAGTCTACTGATGTGGAAGATGTAGTGCAAACACAAACGAACACGAATAAGGTGCTTCGTGATGGTCGTTTGATAATTAATCATAGTGGTAAGGAATATACCATCCTCGGTGTTGAAATTAATAATTAACTAATCATATAAGCTTATGAAAAAACTTTTTTCTCTTTTCTTGCTAGCTTCTATGGCGATAGGTCTTATGGCTGCGCCTACTACACAAATCAATAAATTATCTGATGCGTCTGCTCTGTCTGTCAATGAGCAACGCGCTTTACGTTTGATAAATCAAGATGTAACCAAACGTGCTAATCCTGCTGCAGTGGCAGAGAAAACGTTACAGAAACAACATGCTTTGGGCATGAAGGAAGTCACTGCTGAGGATATTGTGCTTAATGGTGAAGGTTTTCTGGTAGGTCCTGAGTATGAGGTAGGTACAGGAGAGTGGTATATTGCCTTGGAGGTTCAAAACTATACTTTCCGCTTGTGCTGGTACGGCGATGAGGATAATTACTGTGGTACTTATACTTTTGATGATATGAGTATGGAATACTCATGGGGATGGTACCAGTCTGCGGATATGTTCTACGAGATTTATTTCCAAGATGTGACCATGACTGTTTCTGAGAAAGTAGAAGGAAGCCTCAAGCAAATTGTACTAGATGCAACTATCTTGGATACTAATGACCGCACCTACAAGGTACATGCGGTGCATAGCGCTTTTACTCCTAAAAGAACAGTAGAGAATGTATTGGACAATAGCACTGTGACGATGGACTTTGGATATTATGTGTTGGAAGGTCGCAATAATGATTTGTCGGTAAAATTGGGTGTCATCTCTGACATTATCGAGGGCGAATATACCAAGGCTAGCTTTGATATGAACCAAACCAAGATCGTGCATAAAGGTGTGGAGCAACAAATGTTGCAGGCCAATATGATGATTGGTTTAAGCGACTTAGATAATGGTGAATTGGGATATGAGGCTGCATTGCATTTCTACAACCAAGATACCGTATTGCACAAGGTATCGATGACTGTTCCATTGCCCGCGGCGAAAGATACGATTAAGGTAGAGTGCCATAACTTGTTTGTAGATGAGTCATTTGCTAATCAGGGCCTGATGATGATTGGTGGTTCAAACAAAGAGTATGATATCTTTGCCATGTACGAGGACTTCTATGCAGAAGCGGGTGTGTATGAGAACATAGCCTTGACAGTAACAGATAAGAATACTTGGCTAGATTGTTCTTCTATCCGTGGTACATTAACGTTGAAAGAAACTGCTGATGGTTGGGAGGCAAACATCGAGGCATATTGCGACGATTATAATTGGTACTCTATTAATATGAACTTTGAGGTGCCAGTGCCTACAAAAACTGTGAAAGTAGAGTTTGATGAAAGTGCTTTGGCTAGCTTCCGTGCCGATCAATTGAATATGATTCAACTTATTCAGTATGCGGATGATTATGAGGCTTCTATTACTATCTATAATACAGGCTTGGGTGAGTCTTTTGATATGGAGAAAGTGTTGATGGATTATACCGAGTTCTATGATTGGACAGTAGAGTCTAGTGTAGAAATAGCAGATGTAAAGGGCGTGTTGAACCAACGAGGTGATACCACCGTGATTAATGCAAGTTATATCGGTTTTAATGCTGTACAATATGATGTGGAATTTTGGTATGTGGTACCTACTCCTATCGACACGGTAGAGATTGAGATGCCAGTTAAGTTTACCAATGTGTTGCAGGAAGGTTATTACATCTTGTCTTCTTA
>JBGVEC010000082.1:0-18169 GCA_045119815.1 Paludibacteraceae bacterium
GCAAGCATCCGAAGAGCTATTTCATGATTCACCCTACCAACTATTAGTAAGCAAACCCTCTTATGCGATATAATCCGGCCGGAAAGATCGATGTGCCTTTCAGACCGGATTATTTGTTTCCTGGCGGACTTCAGACGCTTTTGTTATTCCAAATATTCCATCTAAGTTGTATCTGAAAATATGCAATATGAGACTCTGTCAAACTTGTGAAAGATTTTTCTTTTAAACACTATTGTAACTTATTGATAATCAATAGTGGCTGAAAGACTTTTGTAAGACTGTTTTTTTTGATGTCAAACTATGAATGCTTAACTTTGTATCCGGTGGATGCTGTCATGACGCATCCTGTATGTTGCAAGTGCTAATTAGTTTGACTATGGGTTTTCTTGGAAGCACCACGGCCGTTTGTTCGGTGCTGATCGTCATTGCGCTCCTTCTTCTTGTGCTCGTCCTGATGGGAGCTGCAGCCCTTCGCAGGATCCGTTCAGGTGAGCGGCGGCATCTGGATGGGATGCAGGCTCGGAATGAGTCCTTGATGGCTTACTCCGAAAGTTTCAGGACATTGTGCCGTCAGATAGGCAGTACCGACCGGAACATCGCGACGCTGAAGAATTATCTGAAGGAGGATAAGGCGATGTCCTGCTATGCCTCATATATGTCCCAGGTCATAGACCTCAGGCGTTCCTGGGAGACCTTGTCCGTTTATGCCGGTCTGCTTTCCAAGGTCCGCCATCTGTCCTCGCTGGACAAGGATGACACGATGGTCCGTATGATGAGCACACATCTCGCGGAGACGGAGGAGCTATGCTCCCGCATCAAGGGAGACCGGGATATGTATCCGCTACAGAGACGACGGCTTGTGACGTATATGAAAGGAGTTCTTGAGGGATTCGTGTTTCCAATGCTGGAGGGAATCCAAAATGATGTTGATGAGAACTTCCTGCAGACGATGGATAGGATCCGGAAGGACATCCTTTAGCCTGAAATGCTGAAAATGCTCCTGTTATTGTCGTATTGCCGCTATCATCTATCTATCTTATATATTTAGTGGCTATATTTGCATTGATTAATCATAAGATTGCTGATCGGATATGAACATCAGACATACGTTATATATCATATTGCTGGGATTCCTTATCGTGGCATGTGCGGATACCACGGAGGTGGAGAGGTATCTTGATGCTGCGGATGTCCATATGGAGGAGAATCCCCAGATGGCTCTGGAGACCCTGGAGTCCATAGACAGGGAAATGCTTACGACGCGTAAGGTACAGGCGAAGTTTGCCTTGCTCTACACGATGGCTTTGGACAAGAACTACATTGATGTGGCAAGTGACAGCATCATTGCACCGGCTGTCAGATACTATCAGAACCATGGAACCGCCAAGGATAAGTTGCTGACATATTATTATAATGGTGTGATATCGTTAAATGCCGGCGATACCGAATGCGCGATGGAAAACTATGTGGAGGCGGAGCGTTATGTAGGTGAATGTGGAGATAAAAAAGCAATAGCTATATTATATAAAGCCAAGATGGCTATATATAGTGACTTGTATGAACACGATAAGGCAATATTGCAAGGAAAGTTGGCTGCACAATACTTTCTGGATGATTGTGATACTCTTCGATATATAAATACAATTAATGACATTGCTGCTCAATATGATTTACTGGATGACAGTTTGGCCGTAGTGACTAATCTTGAAGCTATTCGTGGCCATTGGGATATAATGACAGATGCTCAGAAGAGTAATTATTACGCAATTTCTTTATCGAATGCATTAAAGCATCCTGTATATTTAGAAATAGCGTCTTTATTGCAAGATTATCAGGACCATATATCTGACCCTAGATACATCAAGTGGATGGTAGTTGCTAATGCGTATTTGACAATCAATGATTATAAAGGGGCATCTTATGCTTTGGAACAATACGACAGATATGATGGTAGACTTCAACTTCCATACTTTTGGATAAAAGCATCTATTCAAGAACATAATGGATTATATACAGATGCTATAGAAATATACAAGCAATATATCTCGTATATGGATAGCGATAAGCTATCTGTAATTGAAGGTGATACAAAATTTATAGAAGAACGATATAAGTCAGAGTTAAAAGTCCTTAAGCAGTCGTTGTATATTATTGTTATTACATTTACTTTACTTATAATTATTCTCATCCTTATCATTCTTTCTCAAAGAATGAAGAAGGTGAAGGAGGAGAAGCGTATTCAAAAAATCGAATTCGACAAAGAGCGTAAAGTTATTGTGGGAGAAAAAGAACAGGTTGAAGCTAAGTATGTTCTTCTGAAAGAGGAGAAGGAGGAAACTGAAAGAATGTTTGCTTCTCTCAAAGCTGAAATTGCGCAGTTGAAGAAGATCCGCAAAGACAAGTCAATAGATAAGGATATTATTGCTTCTGTAGAACAGCGATTGAATGTCCTTAATATGTTTATTCTAGCTGAACTGTCCGACTCATTCGAAAAGATCGCATATGCTGAGCTCGGAAAACTGATGGAAGACAGGGAGGGATTCCTTGAATCTACAAGGAAGACGTTTATGGTATCGCATCCTAAGTTTATGTCATATCTTCAGAAGAAGAATCTCACAGAATGGGAGATAGGATGCTGCTGTCTGTATTGCATTGGCTTTAATGGAGCAGAGATTTCGGAGTATCTTCACCGTAAGGCAATCTATAATGTCAACAGTATTATTCGTCAAAAACTGGATATTCCTAAGGGCGGAACGCAGATAGATGTATTTCTTAAGCAGAAAATGCAGGAATTCCATTCGTGGTAGTCTCACTTTGAAATAGATCACTCTCACCTTTGTAACTCCCCGATAATCAAGTGGTTATCGGGGAGTTTGTTTGTGCTTATAATCTTGAATATTAGTTGGGGGGGGCAAAATATTGATTATCAATACATTATCTTAAAATAAAAGTGAGACTAAAAATTTGCAGGTGAGAATCAAGTCAGGATACTTTTGCAGCACAAACCAAATAAAACAAAATGAAAATGAAAAAATCAATTCTTACAATTATTGCAGCGGTGATGTGCTGTTTTTCCGTTTTTGCAACAGACTCTAATGAGTCAGGAAAGACATCAATTTATATTAAAGAACTTATAGGTTCCAATGTGGAAGTTGGTCGTGAAAGAGACTTGTTCATATCTGTCTCTGCCGTACTAGATCATACAGATAATATCATTGAAATTGAATTGAACGACGTCGGTTCAGGTGATATATACATAGTTGATTCTAACAACAGAGTAGTGGATTCTGTGCCTGTAATATCTGGAACAACGGATGTCATTATGCCAGCTCCTACAGTTGACGGATATTATACTTTAGTCATTTCATGTTCACACTATTATGGTGAAGGGTATTTTACAATCAAATAGCTAATGCTGTATGCTCTAATGCTTGAGGGGTATACAGCTAGTTGAATGGTTCAAGTATAACTAAACCGTCTATTTATGACTATCAAAACATTTACTCTAAATCCTGAATCGGTTCTTTCTGTAGAGTCACTTCAGGCTATTCAGGGAGGTGAGAACATTATTGCCGTGACGAAGCCGACAAAGCCAACAAAGCCATCGCTTCCAGAACCCCCAATCATCATCTCCCCTTGTGACAACGCTTAAATCAAAGCGCAACTTGTCGGCTGCCAATGCGCAGCTGGCAAGTTTAAAAACGAGAAAATTATGCTTAAGAGATTATTTATAATAATTGTAGTTCTGATATGTTCAATAACGGTCAATGCGATCAATCCTTCCAGAGAGTATAGATTTACTCCTCAAGGTTTGCAGTTGGAGCATGAGGAATACTATTTAAGTACTCGTGATGGTTACAACCTCAAGGTATGGCATCTCCCGTCTGAAGAACCTTCGACTCCCATAGTGATTTCTCAGTCAGATGCGGGCAATATGGGTGACTGGCTTTACCTCGGCCTGTATTTGCAGGCATATGGATTTGATGTGTGGATGTATGATTATCGTGGCTTTGGTGGAAGTGATGATTTCCAGATCAAAAAGAATCAACTCTTTCATACAGAATTTGCTACCGATCTTGATGCTGTCGTTTCCTATGTTGTTGATTATACGGACAAGGTACCTGCTCTTATGGGTTTGTCAATGGGTACAATCGTGATTGATGATTATTTGCGTACATCTTCAATACCAATAACCCATATAATCTATGACGGCTACGTTTCTAATCCAAAGGAGTGGATAAATAAACTGAAGCAGATTGGCAAAGACGTAAGTCTGCCTAAGGATTATAAGAAGGTTAGGTGTTTCAGAAGCGCATCTATAAACAAGCTATATATCGTATCAACACGAGATGAATATTCAAAAGTAGAAGATTTCTCCAGGCAGCAACTTAAAAAATCGAAGATTGTTGAATTTGATAGCGGACATATATCAGCATTTGCTTTGTTCCCGAATGAGTATGTGAGAGAAATCCAATCATTTGTATTGTAAGATGAATTACAGATTAAAACGATATGCGACGGTTCAGTGCCTGACAACAAAGATTGCTATCTCGGGGTGTTATGGGCAAGGGGATCTTTATATTGAGAACACATCGGAAAACTTATCTATACTCAGCGGATTGCAGACAGATGAAGGAATTACTATTGACGACTCTGGCGCATATCCTCTATTAGGGTTACTGCTTGAAAAGGGCTTGTTGGAGGTTGGTCATTGTCAAGACATGAAAAGGAATGAACTGTATTATGAATACCTTAACTATGATTTTAAGCAAGTATGTGACAAGAAGATTTTGATATTTGGTGCTGGTGCAGCTGGAGGGACGATTACATATCTTCTTGCTCAACAGGGTTTCACTAATATTACCTGCTTGGATGGAGATGTTGTTGAAATTAGTGATGTGGACAAGACCACGATATATGATGCTAAGGATATCGGAGTCGCGAAGGTAGAAGCACTGCAGAAGAAGATTTATGCGAATTTTGGAGAAACGATCAATATCATTCCATCGTACCTGGAAGACATTAAGGAGATTTTTACAATATTGAAGGAAGTTAATCCAGACCTCGTTGTGTATGCAATAGATCCACGTCCCTCGTATAAGCTTGCGCTGAATGAATATTGTGTAGGACATAATATATCTATAATCCATGCTGGCTATTCGTATGAGAGAATATTATATGGCCCTTTCGTGATTCCGGGAAAGACCTCGTGTATGAAAGGATACAATGAGTATTGGAAAAGAAGAACAAAGGGAGAAATGGATTTCAGTAAGCTGAAGCGCCTGTCAGACTCATACTCGGTTCACCCTTCTATTTCCTTTAATATCAATATCCTATCGAATATAGTTGTAAAGGATATAATCTTTGGCTTAGGAGAGAGCTTTGAATGGGTACAGTCTCTCAACAAGCAGATTATAATTGATATCACTTCTTTTGAAGTCACTGAAATGGAGTTGTCTTGTGGATTCTGCAGCACTTGTAAAATAGATATAAGAAATTAATCACACATTAAATGTTTTACCACCATTATAATCAACTAGACGCCATGGACTGTGGTCCTACGTGCCTGCGCATGATCGCGCGGCATTACGGCAGGAGCTACAGCCTCCAGAACCTCCGCGAGCGATGTCATATCACTCGTGAAGGGGTGTCCATGCTGGGGATAAGCGATGCGGCGGAGAGCATCGGCTTCCGTGCGACGGGCGTGAAGATCACCTGGGAGCAGCTCCGCGACGAGATGCCTCTGCCGTGCATCGTCCACTGGAACCAGAGGCACTTCGTGGTGGCCTATGAGATAAGGAAGAGACGCGGCGGATATGTGGTCAAGGTGGCCGATCCGGCATCAGGACTTCTGACCTATACCGAGGAGGCATTCTGCAGGGCCTGGCTCCAGACAGGGAAAGACAATGAAGGTGACGATTCCGTATCAGCAAACACCCACGGCATAGCCCTGATGCTGGAGCCTACTCCCAAGTTCTACGAGGAGAAGGGTGACGAAGAGAAGAAGTTCGGCTTCGGCTATATTCTCGGCTATCTCCGTCCTTATAAGTCGTTCATCGTCCAGATACTCCTGGCGATGCTCGTTACCAGCGTCATCAGCCTGATACTGCCGTTCATCACCCAGTCCGTGGTGGACACCGGTATCGGTACGGGCAACCTCTCCTTCGTGGTGATGCTGCTGATAGCACAGCTGGTGTTGACGATCGGCCAGATGGCCAACAACCTCATCCGCAGCTGGCTGATGCTCCACACCACCTCCAGAGTAAGCATATCGCTAATATCGGACTTCCTGTGCAAGCTTATGAAGCTTCCGATAGCATTCTTCGACTCGAAGATGGTGGGTGACATAATGCAACGCATCGGTGACTACAACAGGATCCAGACCTTCCTCACCGGCTCGCTCCTGAGCATAGTCATCGCCGCCGTGACGTTCCTCATCTACGGAGGCATAATGGCAGGATACAACATAGGAGTCTTCCTGGTGTTCTTTGCCGGAGCCGCACTCTACATCGGATGGGTGCTCCTGTTCCTTAAGAGAAGACGCAAGCTCGACTATATGAGGTTCCAGGAGGCATCTGCCAACCAGAGCAATATCGTGCAGCTGATCGGAGGAATGCAGGACATCAAGCTGAACAACTGCGAGAAGCAGAAGCGCTGGGACTGGGAGAGGATACAGGCCCGCCTGTTCAAGGTAAGCGTCAAGAGCCTCTCGCTGGGACAGGCGCAGGAGGTGGGAGGAACATTCATTGACCAGACGAAGAACATCCTCATATCGTTCCTTGCTGCCAAGTCCGTCATCAGCGGTGATATGACCCTCGGTATGATGATGTCCTTGCAGTACATTATGGGACAACTCAATGCTCCTATATCCCAGTTCATCTCTTTTGTGCAGGCTACTCAGGATGCATCCATATCCCTTGAGAGACTCGGAGAGATCCACGACATGAAGGACGAGGAACCTGAAGACGAGCAGAAGATAAGGGAGATTCCACAGGATGCTGACATTGTGTTCGACGATGTGACCTTCCAGTACGACGGTCCTCACTCAGCTAAAGTGCTTGACGGAGTATCACTGCGGATACCTGCCAACAAGGTGACTGCGATCGTCGGAGCCTCCGGCAGTGGCAAGACCACTATGCTCAAGATGATGCTTGGCTTCTACAAACCGATTAGCGGAGAAGTCCGTCTTGGAGGAGCTTCGATCTCCGCTTACAGCGAGAGAGTCTGGAGATCGCAGTGCGGAAGCGTGATGCAGGAGGGATACATTTTCTCCGACAGCATATCCGGCAACATAGGAGTGTCTGATGAGACTCCGGACATGGCAAGAGTACGCAAGGCTGCAGATGTGTCGAACATCCGGGAATGGATAGAGAGGCTTCCTCTGGGATACAACACCAAGATCGGAGCGGACGGCCACGGACTCAGCACCGGACAGAAGCAGAGGATCCTCATAGCGAGAGCCGCGTATAAGGATGCGAAGTTCCTGTTCTTCGACGAGGCGACCAACTCGCTTGACGCGAACAACGAGAAGGCCATAATGGAGAACCTTGACAGACTGTTCAACAATAAGACAGTAGTGATCGTGGCCCACAGGCTCAGTACAGTGCGTAATGCCGACAACATCATCGTGCTGGACAACGGCAGGATCGCCGAGGAAGGAACGCACGAGCAGCTCACGGCAAGAAAAGGAAAGTACTATGAACTGGTCAGGAACCAGCTCGAACTTGGAAACTAGAGATACTATTATGTAAGAAATATACCTTGGCCAAGGCGGAGTAACCGAAAATCCGATAAAGAGTAGGACGTAATTTTATATTTAACAATATCATGAAGACAAAAATGAATCTTCTCACTCCTGAAAATGCTCAGGAAATCGTAGGTGGCGGTAATCATACCGTTAAAGTCTGTGCAACAGTAGAAGTTAAGCAGTGTGCTGCCGTAGAAGGTAAATATTGCGGAACTGGTGCTGCTCTTTCTGCTACAACAGTTGAAATTATAGGCCCAGTTAACCCTTGGGGCGACAACTAAACAAGTATTGTCGAGGTCGCCAATGATTCTTTGGCGACCTCTATAAAAATCTCTATTACAATGGATACTTTAAGCTTCAAAGATATTATAATATTTAAAGAGGGTACTGATAGATATCTGTATCATACTTCGTCAGGACTCATATTCAATGTAACTGATTCATCATATGATTATTTAGAAAACTTGTCAGATTTCAATATGGATATGACAAACGATATTCATCAATTGCTTATTGCATCCATTCAGCATTATGGTAATAAGCTAATTCCCCAGGAACACTTGCCTTATAAGCCTTCATGTCTTGTATTAAATATTTCAGGCCAATGTAACCTTAAATGCCCTTACTGTTTTTCTCAGGGTAAGCATGGATTCAAATTCAAGTCAATGAGTTTGAAAACTTGTTTAGATTCTGTTAAGTATCTTATTGAATCTAATCCCGATAGAAAGGATTTCACAATTGGCCTATTTGGTGGAGAACCATTCCTCGAGTATCAATTAATTGAGACCCTGTTGCGTAGGATTAATGAATCTTATCCAGATTATCAGTTTACCTATTCAATAACTACTAATGGAACAGTAATCAATGAACGCATACTGAAAGTCTTGAAGAAATATAATACTTCGCTGATTGTTAGCTTAGATGGTCCTAAAGAGATAGTAAATATCAACAGACCGAATAAAAACCCTCACCATGATACTTTTGAAATGGTAATGCGGACCTCTCAGATCTTGAAAGAGAACAAAGTGCCATTCATATACAGAGCGACAATAACAGCTGATAATATGGACTTAATGAAAACGGTTCTCTTCTTTGAGCAGTTAGAAACTCCGTATTACATAGTCTTTTGCTTTGAATCCAGCAACGAAAATTCTTCAACTTATGCACTCAGAGGGGCAGCAGTTTTAGATGATGTATCGGAACAGATAGATAAAGTATATTCGTATTATTATGCACAAATATCTGCAGGTAAGAAAGTATGGGGATATTATTTTCTAGAGAAACTTATAAGTCTTTATTTTCAGAAAAGATATGAATTCCCGTGTGGGGCAGGAAATACCCTGATTTCTGTGACTGACAACGGTGATATTTTCGCGTGCATGAACTATGCTCCAATGCCGGAGACAAGAATCGGTAATATTTACTTAGGTATAGATGAGGAGGCCCATAACAGGTATATGTCTAAGCCATCGGCGCAAATTGCCGAATGCGAAGATTGTATTCTGCGATATACTTGCTCTGGAGGCTGTATCGCAGAACGATGTTCAGTTGGCAATATATATCGTCCAAATGCTTCTATGTGTGAACTGAATAAACTAATCTTTAAAAAAGATCTGATTGCATTTCAGCATATAAAGAAACATCATTGTGATTTTCTCAAGGGTTTAATAACGACCTTCAACACGAAAGAATTAGAAACAATCAGCCTTACTAAGTAATGAAAACAATTTCAATACGGAAAGCATTATTGCTGCTTATCACTATATTCTTGCATCTTCAGTTGTCATCTCAAGAAACTCGAGATTATAGGATTTCTTTTGATAAACAAGGTATGGGAAGTGGTGCTATTAAAATAGAGTGTTCTTTTATAATTGAGTTTCAAGATAAAGACTCTATCGTTTTAGATTTTGGAGGGCCTTTACTTGATGATTCCGTTGTTGCATTGAATGTAATGCCATCTTCTATAAAATATACATTCATCCCCGGGAAAAGAGAAATCGTGTTTTATAATAGTGGGAAAAGAAAACAGCGAGTTCAAATGAGCTATGAGTATCTGAATTTAACATCAGTACTGATGTATGCAGATTCTGGCTCAGAAATTTGGGAATATATATATACTGGGAGCGGAGAATTTTATTATCCGATGAAGAGAGGGAAAAGATATTCCGGTAAAGTGCAGTATTCGGTTCCTGACTCTCTTATTGTTATTGCTTCTTGTATGCAGATAGATACAAAATGGAATAAAATTCATCAGTGTGTACCATTAAACTTTGCATTTCTTGACAAAGAACAATATGTGAGACAAACTATTGGCGAACAAGGTCAATATGATATATATCAATTAACTAGTAATCAAACTTCTGCTATAAGACTCAATGAACTCGCGAATCTAACATCAAAGGCAATAGAATGGTTTGAGAATAAATTTCAGGATTCATACATAAATTCTATGTTCGGGACGTATGATTATCCGACTTTCGTGTTTCACAATGGCAACAGATCATTTAATCGCTATAATATGGGATTCATATCAGCCTCGCAAGATAAATTTTCTACATATCCCGATATATATCCTCTTATTCACGAAATTGGACATCGATGGTTCGGGGAGTACTCAATGTTTATAGATGAGGGGCAAAAAGGTTATGCCTTTATTATTGAGACATTAAATGAATTTATGACTTTAATGTGTATTCGCGACATTGTGGGCACTGAGGAATATGATAGAATTATTGAAACCTATGCTGAACAGTGGAATCGTATAAAAGGAACAGAAACTGACATTCATCCTATAGATGTAACTAAAAACAATAACATGATTGTTACTTATCGAAAAGGTCCCGTAATGATTGACAGGGTTGCACGAGTACTTGGGTATGATAAGGTTATAGAAAGCATCATTTCGGTATATAATCAACTTTCGGGACTCCCCAATATGAACGTGAATGATTTTGAGAAAATATTTGACAATATACTATAACAATGCCACAAACCATAGACATAAACTATCACAGCAAACCCGTGCAGGAGATAATGGGAACGATCCCTTCGTGGATCACCCGTTGGGGTGTTACCGTTATCTTCGCGGTCTTCACGCTCATCGTCATCGGGTGCTGCATCATCAGGTATCCGCAGACAGTGGATGCGGGCATATCGATCACCTCCTCCTGTCCTCCGTCGGAACTGACCGCCAGATACGATGGACTCATCGACAGAGTATGCGTCATAGACGGACAGAAGATGCAGGCAGGCGAACTCATAGCCCTTCTCTCCACACCGGCGAGATACGAGGATGTCATCTCGATGAGCGCCTATCTCTCGATGTCGGACACGCTGGATCTTGACAGGATGGCACAGATGCCTGTTCTCTCTGCGGATCTTCAGCTCGGCGGACTTCAGGGTCAGTGGAGCACGCTTCAGAAGGCGTTCCGCGACTACTCCCATTACCTTGAGACGGACCAGATAGCCGTCAGGAAAGGCCTGCTCCGACAGCAGATAGAAGGACAGAGGTTGCATCACGCTACGCTTCTGAGGCAGAAGACTCTTCTTGATAGTGAGGTAGAGATGGAACGCAAGACTCTTGAACGAGACTCTCTGCTATATGCAAGAAAGGCTATCTCGCAGGCGGAGTACGAGACCTCACGCAAGGGCTTCCTGGCCAAGATGAACACGGTTGCAGGGTTCGAGGCGAGTCTGGAGGCTACAGCACTTGGCATACTCCAGTTGGAGCAGCAGCTGGTGGAGCTCGACCTGCAGAGGATGACAGAGACAGAGTCACACGAGTCGCAGATATATCAGCAGATATACCAGCTGAAGGCTCAGGTGGCCACGTGGCTGGATACATACGCGATTATAGCGCCATCCGAGGGCATAGTGTCCCTGCAGGACTACTGGAGTCCGGGGCAGCACGTCAACGTCGGGGACGTGATAGCCAACATCACCCCGGAAGACCCGTCCGAGGTCACGGGCAGGATGAAAGTACCGTCGGCAGGCTTCGGCAAGGTAGCCCTCGGCCAGACGGTCAATGTCCGCCTGAACGGGTTCCCGTATATGGAGTACGGCATCCTGAAGGGCGTGGTGGCGAACGTGGCGTCCGTGCCTGAGAGGCTTCAGGACGGCAGCGTGGCGTACACCGTGGCGGTGGACTTCCCGGACGGGCTTGAAAGCACATACCGCAAGGAGTTCCCGCTAATCCAGCAGATGGACGGTGAGGCTCAGATCATCACCAGGGACAGAAGGCTCATCGAGCAGTTCATAGACCCTATAGTGTCACTCTTCAGGAACAGATAGCATATGCGTACGATGACGGTCATACTGGCAATGCTTGCCGCAGGAACGCTCTGCGCCCAGAACACTTCCAAGGTCTGGACCCTTGAGGAGTGCATAGGCTACGCCCTTGAGCATAACATAGAGATCAAGAGGCAGGAACTGGGCGTAGATAACTCGGAGATAGGACTCTCGGAGAGCCGCTGGGACTATGCGCCTTCGCTGTCTGCGGGAGCATCATACAGCATCTCCTCCGGAAGGGTGCTCGACCAGACCACATACGAGTTCATTGAGAACAACGTGGTGGGAAGCAGCAGCGCGTCCGTGTCCGGAAGTATGCAGGTCTTCTCGGGAATGAGACGCCATTACGCGCTCAAGAAGGCAAAGGCATCGATGAAGGCATCACTTGCTGATCTGGAGAGTGTCAGACAGGATGTAGAGATGAACGTCACGGCAGCATATCTTCAGATACTCTGCGATCAGGAGAACCTGGCATCTGCAAGGGAGATGGCCTTGATGCTGGAGTCGCAGATGGAGAAGATACAGGCAATGGTGGACCTGGGCAGGGTGACGGAAGCGGATCTGCTTCAGATAAGGTCTCAGCACTATGCGGCACTCAATGACGTCGCTGCAGCAGAGGGCCAATGCAGGCTGTCGAGGATGGAACTGTGCCAGCTGCTGGAGATACAGGACTGGGAGAGCTTCGCTATAGAGCCGATCGAAGCCGATAAGTATGACGGGATGCAACTGTTCCCGTCCACGAACTCGGTGTCGGTAGAATCAAGGCCTGAGTATCGTTCGGCGGAGGCCGGTGTGGAGGTGGCCAGGAGGAACCTCCAGATCGCAAGGTCATCATACTATCCGACGCTGTCGCTGTCGGCAGGATACGGCACGAGCTACTCGGGGGCAAGGCAGAAGGCCGTGCAGAACCCTGACGGCACATACCGCTACGAGGCGTACCCGTTCTTCAGGCAGTACCTCGACAACGGAAACTCCTACATCTCGCTGAGCCTGAACATCCCGATCTTCTCGGGGATGTCCACAAGGAACAGCGTCAGGAGGGCGAAGAACGCCAGTATGGATGCCCAGTACGCGCTTCAGACAGTCCGCAAGCAGCTGTCAAGAGAGTACGAGCAGGCGCTGATAGAGTACCAGACTTCGTGCAGGCAGTATGAGACTGCCAGGGAGCAGCTCGCATACGCTGAGGAGGCGGCGAGAATGATGACCGAGAAGTACAACCTCGGCAAGACGGACTTCATCTCCTGGAACACAGCAATGACAGAACTGGCAAAGGCAAAGTATGCTATGGGCACAATGAGATATTCAATGTATCTGTATTTAGGAATGATAAAAACTATTGTGTTAGGAACCCCAAACACATTAAAATATTAAATTTATGAATATCAAATTATTATCTATTATTTTCAGTATATTCCTTGTTTCATGTACAACGGAAAGTTATCGTGTATCCGACTTTAGTGATGTCATTGAGAATGTATACGATGAAGGGAAGACAAATGTAGTTATTCTTGGAGATTACACAATAGCTTCATATTTCAATACATACCGACACACACGACTTATCAGTCGGCTTTCAGATAAATGTAAATTCTCATTCTGTAATGTTTTGGGTAGGGAAAATATTTATTTGAAATATATTTTGCATCTCGATACTCTCCCTGTGATTTTGATTGTTGAAGATGGTGAAATACAATATGTATCCTCGGATATTGATATCAGAAAACCTCGAAAAATACAATCATTTATAGACTCTTATTTTAAGGGGACTCTGCCTATTTTTAGCCTGCCGTATTTTAATTCTCAGGGAGTTGATCTTAAGGACGTTTTGACAGCTTTTATTAAACTAGAATATGCTGTTAATGGGGTTGACGTAAATGATGCAGATAAGCGATTATATCAACTTGAAGAAATTAATGACAAAGAACGACACTTCTATGCGGATTATCTAGGATACAGACTTGGAGATTTAACAGGTGATGGAGAAACACGAGATATGTATACTGATAAATTGGCCTCATATGAAATTCCTGACGAAGTATATGGATATTTGAATCTATGTTTGAGAAGAGAAATTACAAATAATGGATATCCAGTTCCGTATTTTGAGAATGAAATAGATTTCGGAAAGATTAAGCGTGGAGAAGAAATAACTATGCACGTTCCGATTTATAATGTAAGTTCTATTCCTTTGATATTGTTGAGTGCTATAGAGTCTTGCAGTTGTGTACAAGCAGAGTATCCTAGAATCATTTCTCCCAATGATGTGGGGCAAGTAAAGATTACTTACAAAGCAGGCAAAGACAAGGGCGAATCAGAAAATTTTATCCAATTTGTTACTAATACGGAATCCGGCGATGAAACCATAAGGATATTAAGTAATGTAATTTAATCAAAAGACAATTATTATGAAAGTTTTACTATCAATGAGCAGATATATACTGCTTGTGATTTCAGTAGCTGCAATTTATGCGTGCAGTAAGGATGATGAACGCTTGAGTTGTGATCCCGTTGTCGACGACTGGGCAAAGCATAATGTTTCTATATATGAAAATATCAGTAGAACAGACTTTGTGAAGTTCTCGTTATCGGAGCAGCGGGCTATTTATAATGGAGTGTCTGGTGCTCGCAAAGTCCAGTTCTGGAGAGAAAAATTAGATATCATAAGTGAACAGAATCTTTTGTCAAGTGAGGAACTGGGAGTTTTTAAAGAGATTGTTGAATATATGAATCCAAATCATTTTGACAATCCATCCGAAACTGAGGATCTTATGACACATTCACAGAATTGTGTGGAGAAATTGATCAAAGAACATGGATGGGATGATGAAAAGGTATTTTACTACACACATACGTGGCTGACAAAAGAAGAGTATATAGATGCTTACCTTTTTGAAAAACTAGCAGAAACGAAGTCCGGTCTACAAGATTCTATCATAGGTGGAGGCGGAACACGTAATTGTGAGTGCAAGAGAAGCTTCTTTGGATGTCCTGCATTAGGAATATGTACGGATGGAAACTGTACAGAAGTGAAAGGATGTGGACTGTTGGGTGGAGAGGAATGTACCGGTAGATGTGACTGATATGAAAAGAATTGTACTTACCATGATGCTATTATTTGTATCATTATTTTGCGTTATCTCCTGTGCTTCTTATAGGCCCTCGATAAAGGAGGATTTTAAAATAAGTGAGACGCTTACAAGGTCACAGTTTGTGAACTTCCCTGTAAATGAACAGGTCGCATTGTTTATAGAATTGTCATCAGAAATGAAATGCAGACTATATAGATATAAGATTGAAAAGGAATTATCTGCGCAAAATCTGTCAGTTGGTGAGAAGCGCTGGTTAAGAAAACTTCTCAGATTTGTTACCCCGGAATTCTATGAGAACGATTGTCAAGCAGAAGGATTTGAATCGTTTAAGAACAAGTTCTCAAGAAAAATGATTGAGGACTATGGATGGACCGAAAAAGAGTTCTTCTTGTATACGGAAACGATAATGACATCTGACGAATATAATTTATCTGTCCACGCCAAATAGAATACAGAAATCAATCTTTAGGGTTTCATCGCTGTGTTAAAAATTTGATATGAAAAGAGTTAAAACAATAGGAATGATAATAGTTCTTCTTATAATCCTTATAGTAATCTGTTGTGCTCTTCATAAGAAGCATAAAATAGATGATGAGGTAAAGACTATGTTATTAGATCTTTATGAACTTGAGTATAGTTACAAACGAATGTTTGGATCTTTTACTAAATGCACTCATGCGCTTGCTTTCATTCAAGATACATTGGTAACAGAAGGAGGAGAGGCTCATTATTATGTCGAGATTGAAAATGCAGATGATTCAACATTTTCAATTAAAGCGATATCAGCGATTGATTTTGATAATGACGGTGTATTTAGCGAATGGCAGATCAATGAGAAAGGAGAACTACAGGAAGTATTAGAAGATTAATACTATACTGGAATAGGAGAAAGCCGAAAATCCTATAAAAAAGAGTAGGAACAGTATATAATTTAATTTAACGATGAATAGGAATTTTTATAGAATACTATGCTTAATCATAGCTATTGCTTTTCAGGCATGCAGTAAAGAGTTACCTGAAATTAGTGTGGATGTACAAGAAGATAATACCATGCCTCTCACAAAGGCTATTGTTCCTGAGGAATTTGATTGGGAGACAGCGGATTGGATGCCTACGCCTCCAGGACAGGCATTAATCCCAGTACCTTGGGATAATCAGGGAAGTATCAGTGGTTTCTATGGCCTTGATGTCGTGCATGATTATTTAAAGATAGATGGTTGGAAACTTATTTATTCGACATTTAGAGATTATGGTGAAGAATTGATTGACCCTTATTTTGTCTTATATAATGTCTATAGGGGTACGCTACGTATATATTTTTTCTTAACAAATCCATACATTGGACCATCTACCTATCTGCAAGATGCGATTGCTATTAATAGTTTATCAGGCTACTCAACTACTTTGTTGAGATATTTAAATAATGAAATTATTGATGCAGGTGAGACTATCTCAATCTATAGTCAGATTCAGCCTAAAATGCCGAGCGGGGGAGCTCCATTAGCCGCAAGAAGATGGTATATGCTGGAGTATGAAATGGCATATGATCCTAATATCCAGAACTATACTTCAGATCAGATTAATCTTACTTGGTTTTTGAACTATCTTAATGTCTCTGCAATTCAGTTGAATGGAACTGCTAATTCAGAAATATATGGTACTGTGGGGGGAACAAACAATTTTCTCAGTGATATAAACGGAAAACTTGGGAAGGGAGCCCTCTCTATTATTGGCTTAGGCACGTTAGATAAACTAACTGTTAATAAAGAGAGTGGCGAAAACAAGCTAAAACTAAATAAAGCTGTATTTAAGAGTATAGTTTCAGGAATAGAAAAGGCAGTAAGTTCATTCAGTTCTGGTGTTCCTGGGATTGCAATAGATTTCTTGAATTCTGTTTTTGGCGGAAATAGTTCATCTGGTCAGTCTACAGTATCATTGAAGTCTAACGCTACAATCGAGTTATCGGGGACATCAACAGAACATGGTGCAGTGTCATCAACTCCGATAGATATTAAGATTCCTGGAACGCAAATCAGCGCTAGTGCCTCTGGATATATTCCATTGTATAATCAGCCTATGGGCGTATTCCATTGGAAAGGGAATGTTAGTGTGACAGTCAATGAAGTCATCAATATAACAAAAGAAGAAGATGATATTATGTTTACTGGAAAATATGATGTTAAGCGTCATTCAGCGACCGTTGCCTATCAGGATTATTCTAAATATGTTACATTTAATCCAGCCGTTACAGAAGTGGCGAATGTATCTGTAATATCACAGCAACTCTATGGTATCGACACAGATGGGGACTTTCATAAATTTCCGTTAAGTGGAGTAATATACGATAGTCCTTGGGAATCAGACAGTCCAATTCCTGAGATAGAAAATGCATGTATTAAGCTTTTGATTATGGTAGAGCCGAAAAACGGAGCACCGTCTTCTTATATAACTAAAACATTCTATGTTGATAATTTTAAATGGAATACTACTAGGAACTTTTATTATTAATATCTAATAATTTAACAATTATGAGTAATAGATTATGGCGTTTTCCTCTATTAATTGTTCTACTTCTTGCAGTCTTCTCAAGTTGCGAAAAGGTTGAGGATACAACTGGTACATTGATAGTAAATTTCAACAAAGCCATAGATGTGACTGACGATGTAGAGATAAAGATATTCCTTTATCCATATGAGTATGAATATGATAGTCTAGGACCAATTGATGCGAGAGTGGTGAATCCTTTTGCTACATCAGCTTCATTTGAACTTAATCCTGGTAACTACATAGTTCACCATTCTGTGTTTGGCCTCGCACGAGGTGTTCAAGTGCGTTCAGGTGAGTGTACGGTATTGAATTACTAGATCATATAATGAGTTGCGCAGCTCAAAGAGGAGGTATCCTGAAAATCCTATAGAAAAGAGTAGGGAACAAAATCTTAGATAAACATGAAAAAAAGTTTTATTGCAATTTTTGTTGCGTTATCAGCCCTAATGGCTTGCAATAAAGATAACGCATCACCGATTTCGGTTCAAGAAGAACAAAC
>JBGVEC010000083.1:0-4004 GCA_045119815.1 Paludibacteraceae bacterium
CTTACCGACACGACACCACTTCAAGACCTCTTTAACAAATCTAACTTCAGTATTGACAAAGAACTTGACGGGTTTTATGAACCCACTTTGTTTGATTTTTAACTTTTATTAACCGTCCACATTTTTAGTGGACAGCAATGATGTACACTATTAACATCAAGGGGCACGCAAACCCCAAAGACCCATCGATGGTTAAGTTGGAAATGATTTTCTTCAAGTCCAACTATCCACGAGTAACAAAGGTTGTAAATGTCACAGGTCTAATGGCAGACTGGGACTCTAAGGCGCAAAGTTTTCGAGTAGGTAGCGCAGAAGCCACCACGAAGAACAAGATTCTATTTGATCTCAAAACAAAGTACTACCACAAAGCAGATGATTGGGAGATTGAGGGTCGCTCTTGGTCCCCCGTTCAACTTTCGCACGCTTTTGACGAGATGGAACAAGTAAAATCAGAGGTTCGTGTAAAGTCTGTACTACAAATGATAGAATCATTAGAGGCTCGATTCAAAGAACGACAAAGAATAAAGAACGGGCAATTAGTAGATAGTTCACCAAATGCTAAGGTATATGCACGCTTGCGTAGAAGGTTAACGGAGTTTACTAAAGAGAAGTATGGAAAGTCATTCTCAACATTCTTTTTTCCTGATATTAACGAACAATTCCTTCTTGACTTTGCGTTCTGGATTAAAGAGAATGGTATAAAGAACGGAAACAAAGGAGGTCTGGCTACTAAACTTAGACGACTAAGAGCTGTTTGCAACTATGCTCATAAGGAAGGTATGTACGGTGTAAGGCTTGATGCATTTGAGTGTTTAGGTGATGATATTAAGTGGCCGGAAACGACTTCAAAGGCTGTTCCTGAAAAGGTAATAAACAAATTGGCAAGCATTGACCGAACACTATTCACTGAGAAAGAAAATTTCTGTATAGACCTATTTCTTTTTAGTTATTATACGGGTGGTATGGCTAATGTCGATGTTTGTAATCTTACTTGGGATATGATCGAAGAGGATAGAATCGTTTATGAAAGAATGAAATTCCCTAAAAAGGCAAAGCCAATATTGCTGCAAAAAGCGAAGGACATCATATATAAATATAAAGGTAAGGGGTTTCAAAATTATGTGTTCCCTGTGTTTACACATAAGCACACGACAACGAGTAAAAAAATGATTCGTGTTCGACAACTCTCTACCAGATTGTCGAACACCCTAACCAAGGCTTGCAAGATGCTTCGCATAAAGGAAAATGTTACTTGGTACTCGGCTCGTGGCTCGTTTATCTCGAAGATGGTGGATGCTGGCAATAACCCCTATGTGGTTGCTGAAATGGCGGGTAATAGTCCTCTTACTATCTACAAACACTACTATAAGAATACCCGAAGAGAGGAAATCAAGCGCGAAATGGAATCTATTTTCTGATTTTGTGTTATCCTTACCTATAAAAATAGTCTGTCTATAAAATCAAGACAGACTATAAATATCGTTACGTTGTGATTATATTCTGGCGGTGGGGATGTGGAACACATCTGCTCCTTATATTAGTTCTCCTCATTCATAAAGTGTGTCTGTTTTACTCCACAGAGCCTCCACCGTGTTCCACACCCCATTTAGTTGTTTTAATATATATGATTTATTTTTCATACGCTTACTGTTTTTAGAGTTAATAAATAAGTTACCCATGTTTATGAAAACATCTTTAATCGACATTGATATTGCTATAAATGTCGCCCAAGGTGGCAGTAGATTAAAACTCACTAAAAGAACGAAGATAGATTGCAGCCAATTAACTTTTGCAAAGTTAATCAAAATACGCAATATAAAGGCTGAGAACTGATAATAAAATCGCATATCGCAACTAAAATAAACCTATGAGACGTCTTTTCTCTACTCTTTCAATAAAAAGATTAGAGTATGAAGTTATCGTTAAGACGCAAATTCAAGGGGTCTAAATATACTATCGGCGACCTCAGTATTGACGGCACATTTTTCTGTAACACTATCGAGGATGTTATCCGTGAACTTCCCGATAGTTGTCCTAATACCTCGCGCTGGATTCCGTGCAAGTGCAAGGAGAAGATCTATGCTCGCACCGCAATTCCAACCGGCAAATACAAGGTTACTTTGGAGTACAGCCCAAAGTTCAAGCGTAAGATGCCGTATCTGCACGGTGTCCCTCACTTCTTGGGTATTCTGATTCACTGGGGCAACACCGAGGATGATTCTGGAGGCTGCATTATCGTTGGTGAGAACTCTGTCAAGGGTAAGGTCATCAACTCTCGTGCGACCTTCAAGAAACTCTACGCTCTTCTCGAAAAGGAGAAGGATATCACCATCGAAATCTACTAAGCGATGGCGGTCAATAAACTCAAAGCACCGCGCAATATACATATCGACTTCAGCCCCTCCCCTCGGCAGTATGAGTTGTGGAAGCTCTTGCAACCAAACTACTGTCCACATTGTGGGGCTGAGATCGAGCAGGTTCTTGTTGGCTACGACCAGCAGAGAAATCCTCAATACAAACCGCAGTGTAAACATTGCAAGTCGCAGAATCTTCCCCAGCTAATCTTGGGAGGTGGAGCCGCCGGTGGTGGTAAGTCGTATGTCGGTAGCGTATGGCTCGTATCGTCGTGTATGCGCTTCGAGAATATCCGTGCTGTGGTGGCTCGTAAAACTCTCAAATCACTTAAAGAATCAACCTGGAACACCATCAAAACCATCTTGAAGGACTGGGGTTTGAAGGAGGATGTGAACTACAAGATTAACAATCTCGAAGGTACGCTCACATTCTGGAACGACTCGGTTATCATTATGAAGGAGATGGCCGACATTCCATCTGACCCCAACTTTGAGCGATTCGGTTCTTCGGAGTACACAATCGCAATGGTCGATGAGGTGTCGGAGATATCGGAAAAGGCTGTCGAGGTACTCTTCTCCCGCCTTCGTTGGCGCACTCACGAGACATTCAAAACTCCACGAATGTTGCTTACAACCAACCCGACTATCAACTGGGTGCGTAGCCGCTTTGTACAAGATGAGAATGGCGATAAGGTGGTATGTCGTGAGGGCGAGGCGTATGTTCCTTTCTCGGTATTTGATAACCCGAATATTGCTTTCCGTCAGGTCTATGAGGCGGCTCTGAATAAGATTCGAGACCAGGCAACAAAGGAACGTCTGCTCTATGGTAACTGGGACTTTGTGGAGGCAAATGATATGGCTATCTACAACCGTTTCGATGGAGCAAAGCACCTTATCACAAACCTCAAAGAGAAGGTATACGATCCGACTAAACCACTAATCACCGTGTGGGACTTCAATGTGGCTCCGCAGATGTCTGTTCTCTCGGCACAGATAGACTACGACAACAAAAAAGTCTATATCTTGGAGGAGATACTCGGCAAGCCTGAAGAGAAGGAGAACAATACGCCCGCACTTGCTCGTAAGGTGAGATTGAAACTCTATCGAGATAAGCATATCGGCGGTGTAGATGTTACGGGCGACCCGTCAGGATTACAACGCTCAACTACCAATGAGGATGGTATCAACAACTACACAATCATCGTGGACACCTTCGGCAAAGGTATCCTGCGACCAAAGGTAAAACTACTCCGCAAACAGCCCCCACAGGTTACTCGATGCGAGTTTGTCAATGAGGTATTCGACGGCTACAATGGCTGGGGAATACTAATCGACATCAAGTGTCGTAAACTCACCCAGGATCTTATCTACCAGCTCCGAAACGAGGATGGTACAAAGAGTAAGCAGAAGACAACAGACCCTAAAACAGGCGTGAAATATGAACGATACGGACACCTTTCCGACTGTCTCGATTACTTGCTTTGCTACTATCTGCGTGATAGCTGGTATAAATACAAGAGCGGTGGCGATGGCAACGGATATGTGGTATCGACATCGGTAATAAGTGAAGGATTTAACTACTAAACGGAACAGATATGTATAGACGATTTCTAAATAATAGTGACTACTTGGGTATCATCACTCAGGAGG
>JBGVEC010000084.1:0-4597 GCA_045119815.1 Paludibacteraceae bacterium
GTGCCAACAATGTGACTACGGGAAAAATCTATCAGCGTGTCATAACAAAAGAACGGAACGGCGATTATCTGGGTAAAACCGTTCAAGTGGTGCCGCACATCACGAACGAAATAAAGCAGCGGATGTTGGCTTTGGGCGAAACCGGAAACTATGATTTCGTGGTGACAGAGATAGGTGGTACGGTGGGTGACATAGAAAGCCAACCTTTTCTGGAATCTATCCGCCAGTTGAAGTGGGAATTGGGTAGGAATGCCATTTGTGTGCATCTCACCTATGTCCCTTATATTGCTGCGGCAGGAGAATTGAAATCGAAACCTACGCAACACTCTGTGAAGGAATTACAAGGATTGGGATTGCAACCCGATGTACTTGTACTCCGTGCGGAATATGAATTGAACCGTAGTCTTTTGGATAAGGTGGCGGGCTTTTGTAACGTGGACAAAGATTGTGTGATACAGAGTATTGATATGCCATCCATTTATGAAGTTCCCTTGCGTATGGCTGCGCAACAACTCGACCAAGTGATATTGAAGAAATTTGGCATGGACGTAATTGGTGAAGCAGACCTTACTGCATGGCACCGTTTCTTGGAGCGGAGAGCCAAGGCACAACGCATCGTCCACGTTGCTCTTGTAGGAAAATACGATTTACAGGATGCCTACAAGTCTATTCTGGAATGTCTGTCACAGGCTGGCACCTATAATGATTGCATCGTGAAGACTCATTTTGTTCAAAGTGAAGGACTTACTCATGAAACTGTTGCAGAACAATTGGCTTGCATGGATGGAGTCATCATATGCCCGGGATTCGGTTCACGAGGTATAGAAGGAAAAATAGTTGCGGCTGAATATTGTCGTACAACCGATAAGCCTACACTTGGTATTTGCTTGGGTATGCAAATGATGGTAGTGGAATATGCACGTAATGTTCTTGGATATAAGGATGCTGACAGTAGCGAGACTAATCCTCAGACTCCATATCCGGTTATCGACATGATGGAGGAGCAAAAAAGTGTGACGCAAATGGGCGGAACGATGCGGTTGGGTGCTTATGCTTGTCAATTGACGCTTCATTCTAAAGCACATATTTCATACGGGCGTCAATACATTATGGAACGCCATCGCCACCGGTATGAATTCAACAATGTATTTCGTCAGGATTTTGAAAAGGCAGGAATGACATGTAGCGGTATCAATCCCGACAATGGGTTGGTGGAGATTGTAGAGGTGCCAGCCTGCCGTTGGTATGTGGGTGTACAGTTTCATCCGGAATATACCGGTACGGTGCTTCATCCAAATCCTCTATTTGTTTCATTTATCAATCATATTATTCATTAAAAAGTAGTCAATTTATGTGTGGTATCGTTGGATATATAGGTAAGCGAGAAGCTTATCCTATTCTTATTAAGGGCTTGAAAAGGCTTGAATACCGGGGCTATGACAGTGCGGGAGTCGCAATGATTAACGCTGATGGTGAATTAAACGTGTACAAGACCAAAGGAAAAGTACACAACTTGGAGGAATTTGTGGCAGAGAAAGATGTCAGTGGAAATATAGGTATTGCCCATACTCGATGGGCTACTCACGGAGAACCTTGTCAGGCCAATGCCCATCCTCATTATTCGACTTCGGGCAACTTAGCCTTGATACATAATGGAATCATTGAGAACTATGCTGATTTGAAGGATAAATTGAAACTCAAAGGATATACATTTAGAAGTGAAACGGATACAGAAGTATTGGTGCAGTTAATTGACTACTTGCATAATGGTAGTCATTTACCTTTACTCTTGGCTGTAGAGACGGCTCTACGTTCAGTCATAGGGGCATACGCCATTGCAGTTATAGACAAAACAAATCCGCATCAAATAATCGCAGCACGCAAAAGTAGTCCATTAGTGGTGGGTATTGGCGACAACGAATTCTTCCTTGCTTCGGATGCAACACCCATTGTTGAATATACAGATAAAGTCGTTTATCTAAACGATGAGGAGATTGCCATTATTAATTTGGACAACGGACTTGAAATCGTCAACCTGCACAATACTAAAGTCACTCCTGAAATTAAGACTATTAATTTGGAACTAAACCGTTTGGAAAAAGGAGGGTATCCACATTTCATGCTAAAAGAAATATATGAACAGCCCAATTGTTTGAGTGACTGTATGTGTGGCCGGGTGAGTAGCGAAAGCAACAGCATTAAGCTTTCAGCCATTATTGACAATAAAGAAAGACTTCTGTCGGCACGCCGGTTTGTCATATTGGCTTGCGGCACATCGTGGCACGCAGGATTAATAGGGAAGCAACTAATAGAAAACTTCTGCAGGATACCTGTAGAGGTGGAATATGCCTCTGAGTTCAGATACCGCAATCCTGTTATTGACGAAAAAGATGTGGTTATAGCCATATCCCAATCGGGTGAAACTGCCGACACGCTGGCTGCTGTAGAATTGGCCAAACAAAAAGGTGCATTCATCTATGGTATATGCAATGCTGTAGGTTCTTCTATTCCACGTGCTACGGATACAGGTTCTTACATACATGTAGGTCCAGAAATAGGCGTGGCATCAACGAAAGCTTTTACAGGGCAAGTAACCGTATTGGTGATGCTTGCTCTATCATTGGGTAGAGAGAAAAACGTTATTGACGAGAGCACATATAGTCATTTGGTGAAAGAACTTACGCTGGTTCCAGAGAAAATGAAAGGGTTACTCTCTATAAACAATCATATAGCTCACTTGGCACGTATTTTTACTTATGCCCATAACTTCCTCTACCTCGGCCGAGGTTTCAACTACCCTGTAGCTCTGGAAGGGGCTTTAAAACTTAAGGAAATTTCCTATATCCATGCGGAGGGCTATCCTGCCGCAGAGATGAAACATGGACCCATTGCTCTGATTGACGAAGAGATGCCAGTTGTGGTGATTGCAACACAAAATGCAATGTATGACAAGATTTTGAGTAATATTCAAGAAATCAAAGCGCGTAAGGGCAAAGTCATAGCCATCGTTACAGAGGGTGACGAAGTAATAAGCCATTTAGCGGATGATGTAATAGAACTACCATATATTGCAGAATTTTTGGAACCTTTGATAACAACAATACCACTACAACTCCTGGCGTATCATGTAGCAGTATGCAAAGGAAAGGATGTTGATCAGCCTCGTAATTTAGCAAAATCAGTAACTGTAGAATGATTAGTCAGTAGGTGAAATTTATATAGGTAAAAGTTAGAAGATTGTTTGTAGAATGAACATTTGAGTTTTATTCTCGGGAGGGGTGAATAGTTTTATAACATACATTTTTAATGTGGACATAGACTATCGCCCTCTTTGTTTTATATGTAAATAAGTCGTGATGAAAAAGCTGATTCAAGGCGTAGTTAACAAGTCAAAGGGTGTAATCTACGATTGAGGAGTTTTTCAATTACTTGTTATAAATTTGCACTTGCTTGTTGAATTCGCATTGTGTAAATAAAGGTTAAATTTGTTAAATTTGCACTTCTGGAATCAATATTAAATCCAGATGTATTTATTTCTACCGTTTAGCTTTTAAATTATTGAGTACTAACGGATAAGAAATACGAAGGTTGTACCAGCCTGACAAGCATCGCCATTCCCAATTCCGTGACAAGCATTGGAAGTGAAGCGTTCTCAGGTTGCTCCAGCCTCACTCAGATTGTAGTGGGAGAGGGAAATCCCATTTACGACTCAAGAGATAATTGTAATGCAATCATCGAAACGGCATCGAACACACTCTTATATGGTTGCCAAAATACAATCATCCCCCATTCTGTGACAAGTATTGGAGATGGTGCGTTCGACGGTCGTACCAGCCTGACGAGCATCGTCCTCCCCAATTCCGTGACAAGCATTGGACGTGAAGCGTTCTCAGGTTGCTTCGGTCTCACTCAGATTGTAGTGGAAGAGGGAAATCCCATCTACGACTCAAGAGATAATTGTAATGCAATCATAGAAACGGCATCGAATACGCTCTTATATGGTTGTCAAAATACAATCATACCCCATTCTGTGACAAGCATTGGAGATGGTGCGTTCTCCAACTGTTCCGGCCTGACGAGCATCACCATCCCCCATTCAGTGACGAGCATTGGAGAGTATGTGTTTGACGGTTGCTCCGGCCTGACGAGCATCACCATCCCCAATTCCGTGACAAGCATTGGAATGTGTGCGTTCTTAGGTTGCTCCAGCCTGACGAGCATCGTCCTCCCCAATTCCGTGACAAGCATTGGAAGGTCTGCGTTCTCATTATGTACCAGCCTGACGAGCATCACCCTCCCCAATTCCGTGAGAATCATTGAAAATAATGCGTTCTCAGGTTGCTCCAACCTGACAAATTTCTATTGCTATACAGTAAAACCTCCTCAAGCCTATACTGCTTTTTATGGATTCTCCATCGAAAACGCCACCCTGCATGTACTCGCCAGCGCCATAAGAGACTATAAGTCAACGGCACCATGGAGCAACTTTGGCACCATCGTCGCATTGACTGACGAGGAGAGCATACTACGCATTTACTCTGCAGAGGAACCCTCTATCAGCATCCAAGCCCACGACGGGAACATCGTGCTACAGGGC
>JBGVEC010000085.1:0-26608 GCA_045119815.1 Paludibacteraceae bacterium
CTTCTGAAGTGCGCCAAACGAGCTTCTTGTCGAAGTCGGCGCCTTTGAGGTCAGCTACGATTTTCTCCTTCCAAGCTTTGCTTGAGATGGCTGGAAACTCGGCTAACATGTTCAATTTTTCTTCTGCCATGATTTAAGAAAGTTAATTAATTATGTTGTTTGTTTATTCTTTTCCTATATCCTATAGGCACTTTGTGCCGTCCAATATATGTTTTTAAGCATATTTTTACTCGCCAAAGCGGCGAAACTACATATTTCGCGACAAAGGTACTACTTTTTTCGCACATACGCAAGAGTGCGCGTACATTTTTACAAAAAAAGTAGAGATTCGCTTAAAAATCTCTACTTAATGGATACCTGACTGCAATATTAGTCGTGTTTTTATATCTTCAAGTTAATGCCTGCAAAGAAAGTGCGGGGGGTGGCAGGACCATAAATATACCCTGCATCACGATCCATACCTTGGTCAATATCAGATTGGTAATTATCCAGAATATTCTTTACACCCGCATTTATCTCCAATGTATAGTGTTTGTAGAGCGGGATATCGTAACAAACCTTGATATCCCATTCGAAGAATGTAGGAGTAGTAACTTCCTCATCTTCTGGCACATATCCCGCAAAGTGTTGAACCAACATATTACCTGTCACCTTTCCGTTGGTCACAATATGGAAATGCTCTACTGGTTCGATATTACACAGGAAATAGCCATAGTGCTCTGGGGTACGGAACATGCGACGTTGAGGTGCAATATTCGGATTCTCGCTCCATTGCAATGGTTCGATATAGCGGCTATGGTTATAGGTATAACCCGCTTGGAAAGTAAGCAAGTGACCAAAACCCACTTTAGCTTCGAGATTCATACCCGCTACACGCGCTCCGCTCGCATTGGTACGCGTCAACAATAGGTTACCTTGTGCATCGTGTCCATTTTCAACGAGGGTAAAAACATCGTTGAGTTGGGTGAAAAAGCCCTCAAGAGTAAGGTTGAGATCCCACTTGCCAAAGCGCTTATACATGTCGATGCTTCCGCTAATAGAGTGGCTGTATTCGGGCTTGAGGTTTTCGTCCAAAGTGATGAGTGAAACCTCTCCACCTACTGCACCTACGTGCAAATCCTCTTCATAAATTTGCGGTGCACGATAGCCACTGGCATAGCTCAGGCGCAGGATAATTGGCTCGATAGGTGTGTAACGGATATTGGCACGAGGTGAGAAGACGGGTTTGTCCAGCAAGGAGTGCTGCTCCAAACGACCACCTACGAGGATGGACCATTGCTTGTTTTTCCACTCATTTTGAACGTATCCACCTCCGAGATGCACGCGTTGGAGGGTATTGCGGTCATAGCCTAGAATCTGATCACGGAGTTGGTTATAAGAGTACTCCGCACCTGCGCTAAGGTCAGCATTCATGATACCACAAGGATACGAAAAACGGTATTGTGCACCTGTAACAGAAACGATATCCGTGGATTTGCCATAAGCGTTAGGATTGTAGTTGGTGCCAAAATAGCTATCGCGAGCGATATGTTGAAAACTGGTATAGACACTTACAAAGTGCTTATTATCAGCCGTGTACATATCCCATTTGGCTGTAGCCGCATCAATATTATGCTTAAGTTGCTCCGTAAGTGGCGATTCATGTGGTTGGAGGCTATCAATACCATAACCGCCACGACGAAACTCATTTGTATGGTGGTACTCCGCCGTAATCTTGGAGTAGTCGGATGTCTTGAAATAAGAGCGGAAGCCAACCGTCGTAGAGTTAATATGTGGAATGTCAGAATAGCCATCATTGTCACGATCATATTGCTGACGATTGCGTTGTACGCCAAAGAGGAAGAGCCCTGCTTTTTGATTTTCCGAAACGACACTGGCATTCATGTTGGTATTGATATCGTAGGTACCTGCCTGAGTGAAAGCACTTGTATTGCTGATATTGAATGAGTTACGGTTTGGCTCTTTGGTGATGATATTCACCACACCTGCGATGGCATTGGCACCATAGAGTGCGCTACCGCCACCACGAATCACTTCAATACGGTCCACCATGCCCGCAGGCAGTTGCTCCAAACCATAAACGGAAGCGAGCGAAGAGAAGATAGGACGGGAGTCCATAAGGATTTGAGTATATTGTCCTTCCAAACCGTTGATGCGAATTTGTGGCACACCGCAATTAGAACAAGTCTCTTCTACACGCAAACCCGTTTGAAAATTGAGCACATCTGCCATGGTGTTGGAAGTAGTGGACTCAATAATAAGCGGCGGAATAACATTAACGATAGTCGCCACTTCACGTTGTTTGGTTTCGTATTTATTGGCAGTAACCACCACATTATCTATCATAAAGGATGTCTCTGCAATAGCCACATTCATTTCAACAAGGGTATCGCGGCGAAGGGTAACGGTACGTTTTTCCGTCTCGTATCCCATCATTGAGAAGACGATAGTGAGTTCGCCTTCAGGTAGATTTTTGAGATAGAAGTGTCCCGATTCATCAGTCAGACAACCAAGGGCGGTACCTTCTACTTGTACATTTACAAAAGAAAGATGCTCGCGGGTGTGAGCATCAAGCACGTGACCTGCGATATGGGCATCGGACTTCTTTTCGTGATGATGAAGATGGTGATGATCTTGCGCTAAAATAGGCATGTTGCTTACCAAAAGGAAAGCAACGAGAGAAAAGAAAATGAGTGTTTTTTTGTTCATCTTTCAAATTGTTTTATTAAAAATCGACTGCAAAGGTAGTGCATTTTTTTCACCCACGAAAATAAGAAAGCAGATTTACCAATTTTTGGGGAGTAACAGAGAATATTTATTGCGAAAATGAACATAAAAAATAGTTATTTTTGGGGTAGTAGTTGGTCGTCTTATTTTTTTTTTATACCTTTGCAGACAAATTCAAAAATACACCCAATAGTATGTATAAAGGTAGTGATAAAATTAGCGATTTGATGTCGCACGAGGAGGATGCAATACATGTCATCAGCCGTTTTGGACTAGGCATGGGAGTTGGCGAACACACCATTGCTGAAACTTGCCAAAAGCATGGAGTGCACACAGGTACCTTCCTCGCTATTATTAATTATAAGGTATATAAACAAAGAGCCTTACCCGCAGATATTGACATCCCTACCCTACAACAATATCTGCGCAATGCGCATACGTATTTTCTAGATTTTCGACTACCTCACTTGCGTCGATCGCTCATTGAGGCACTCATCCCTGCCGATCCTAGTTCTAAAATCCCTATGCTCATCCTGCGTTGCTACGACGAGTTTGTAGAAGAGATTCGTATCCATATTGAGCACGAGAATGCAGGTATGTTCGAAGAACACATCCATGACGACCAACGCATAACAGACAAACTGACCGAGATCAAGAGTCTAATCATTAAGTACTACCCTTCGCAAAGCATCAGTCAAAATGGTACCGTAACCTACCAGTTGATCAATGTAATGAGCGACCTATGGCATACCGAACAAGACTTCTCTGACCATTGTGCCATAGAGGATAACA
This sequence comes from Paludibacteraceae bacterium, assembly GCA_045119815.1. Classification (GTDB taxonomy): domain Bacteria; phylum Bacteroidota; class Bacteroidia; order Bacteroidales; family Paludibacteraceae; genus Colicola. The sequence goes on from JBGVEC010000085.1 coordinate 3,520, forward strand.
TCCTGCGTCCTGCTCTAACGAATATGTCCCCTAGCCCACTCAATCAAGTGGAAACGCAAGAAACCGAAGCGCTAAGCGAACGAGAACGCGATGTACTGATACAACTAGTCAATGGACTAAGCAACAAAGAGATAGCGGATAAGTTGTGCATTTCGGTACATACGGTCATCACCCATCGTAAAAACATCACGCGCAAATTGAATATCCACTCTACCGCAGGTTTGACCATCTATGCGATCGTCAACAAGTTGGTAACTATCTAATATAGACGCAAAAACAAAATCGCTACCTATGCCCTTGCAAAGGTAGCGATTTTTTATATTCTGCGGTTTTATTTCACCGCAAATGCTCGCTCCAAGGACTGCGATACATTGATGATAAAGTCACCCATACCTTCGAGTTTGCTGACAATATCCATGTAATAGACACTCGTTTGGTAGTTCTTGGTATTGCTCTCAATATCCTCAATCTCCGCTTCACGCAGATCGTTGCGCAGGGTATTGATCTCCTCCTCTGCGTCATACGCATTCTTGATTTGGTAGAGAGCACCCGCGTGTGCCGCCTCGAGGTTAGCAATCATCACGATATACGCTTGATCTACGGCACTCACTACCTTGAGAAGTTTGGAGATAGTATCCACATCAAAACTCTTATTGTGGCTATTGCGACGAGAAAGGATGCGGGCAATGGACTCGCCACTATCTCCCAGTGACTCCAACTCGCCAATAATCTTGTACATTGCCTTGATTTTCATAGAGGTTGCCTCGCTCACCTCGCCCGCAGAAACACCATTGAGGAATGCAGCTATCTCGTACTCAATACGGTCGGATATCTCCTCGTATTTCACCAGTTTTCCATACATCTCCTCGAACACTTTCTCATCAGTAGTCTCAATGGCTTGTTTAGCATAATCAAGACCATTGCGAGAGATTTTAGCAAAATGGATAATCTCGTCAAAAGCTTGCTCCACAGAGAGTTCTGGTGTAGCCAAAGGACCCGCAGAGATGTATTTGAGACGGAAAGTCTCTTTCTCTTGATTCTTAGGTGCTTTGATAATCCAAGTAACCGCTTTCTCAATTAGTTTAACAAACCAAATCAAAAGCAAGGTATTGATAGTGTTAAACATCGTGTGCAACATACTCAATCCATAGAGTGCGGCGGTGCTAGTGCTCATATCGCCTTCCGCTACGGCAAAACCCTCTGCAGCAGGGTTTGGCAACCCAAAGAGTTCAATCACCTTGCCCACGAGTGCGGTAAAAGGCTTAAACAAAATCAATGCCCAAATCACACCAAAAACATTGAAGATCGTATGTGACATCGCCGCGCGTTTCGCTTGTGTATTACCCACAGATGCCGCGATATTCGCCGTGATGGTTGTACCGATATTCTCGCCCAACACCATCGCGCATGCCATATGGAAAGGTATCCAACCCATGCTGAGCATGATGAGCGTGATTGCCATAGTCGCAGAAGAAGATTGAAGTACCAAAGTAAGGATAGTACCAAAAGCCAAGAACAAAAGTACTGATCCAAATCCGTGACTAGCCCATGTGGTCACAAACTCCAACACTTGTGGTGTCTCGCGAAGATCTGGCACCGACTCTTTCATAAACGAAAGACCTAAGAACAAAAGTGAGAAACCTACTATCAGCTCACCCACATTTTGGCGTTGGTTCTTCTTGGAGTTAGAGAACAAGAAACCAAGCAACATCAATGGTACTGCAAGAATAGAGATATCTGCTTTAAATCCAAGCCATGCTACCATCCATGCAGTTACGGTAGTTCCGATATTCGCACCCATGATCACGCTGATGGCTTGTGCCAAGGTCAGCAGACCCGCGTTCACGAAGCTCACCACCATGACTGTGGTGGCGGATGATGATTGAATAACGGTAGTCACGCCAAGACCAGTCAGCACACCTTTCGCAGGGTTAGATGTCATAGCAGACAGGAAACTACGCAGTTTATCGCCTGCGGCTTTTTGCAGTCCAGAGGACATAAGATTCATTCCGTAGAGGAACATTCCGAGCGCTCCAAGGAGCGTAAAAATTTGTAAAATTCCCATAAGTTATAATTGTTTTATTGATCGCTTTGCTGTTAGACCACTTCGTTGTTAGATTCCGTATTCTCTCAGCCCGAAGGGCGGTCTAACAGTGCAACGCTCTAACAGCATAGCGGTCTATATTCTAACATCTTCTTTTCAAATTCTGTGCAAAAGTACTGCTATATTATTATATAGGTGTGAAGAAAATATTAAGAATTTGTTAAATGTTATTATGGGTTTTCAACAACTCTGATATCAACGCATCCAAGTCCTGCTGATAGTCCTCTTTCCAGGTGCTACGGATGGTGAGGATAGGTGAGACAACATTGATGTTCTTCATCTGCTGTAGCATGCTGCATATCGTTTTGCCTGCCGTGGGTGCCCAAGTGCCGTTCTCCACTATGCCTACCCTGCGCGACTGGTAGCCCTTGATGCCCAACTTATACAAAAACGCATGCATTGGCGGAAAGACTCCGCCATCATAACTCGCTGCACACAACACCATCTTTCCAAACCGAAAAGCTTGGCTCACTGCCTCCGACATATCCGAACGGCATAAGTCTATCTCCTTGACATCCACACCATTACTGCGCAATCGTTCTGCGATACAATGCGCTACCGCAGCCGTATTGCCATAGATTGAAGCATGTACCACCAGCACGCCATCCGTCTCTACCTTATAGTGGCTCCAGATGCCATACAAACGCAATGCTTCTGCGACCTCATTGCCCTCTAACACACAGCCATGCAAGGGGGCGATGCGCTGAATATCAAATGCTTGTATCTTCGCCAAAGCTGCAGCCACTTGTGCGCCATACTTGCCACAGATATTGATATAATACTTTCGTGCCTCGTCTATCCAATGTGCCGAAAACGACGAATACACCCCAAACGAACCAAACGCATCGGCAGAGAAGAGCGTCTTCTCCTCGGGCAGATAGGTCATCAGCACATCGGGCCAATGCACCATCGGAGTGCTGATGAAATGCAAAGTCAGTCCACCTAAGTCCAAACAATCGCCATGCTTAACCATGAGGGTATGAGCAGGTTGATAGCCGAACTGCTCCAAGAACTGTAGCGCCGCGCGACTGGCTACAATAGTGGCATGGGGATATTTCTCCAAGAACGCACCTATTGAACCGCTATGGTCGGGTTCGGTATGCTGAATGATGAGATAATCTGGCGTGCGCTGGGACTGCTCAATCTTCTGAAGCCATTCCGCAGTCTTGCGTTTGTCCACACTATCCATCACAGCAGCTCGCTCACCCAGAAGCAGATAACTATTGTAGCACATGCCGTTAGGCAACGGGTACTGACTCTCAAAGAGGTCTAAGCTCGCATCATCGCAACCGATGTATTGAATTTTATTGCTAAACTTGTTGGTCGGGTTTATATCCATAATATATCCTATTTATATCCGTTATACAGAATAGTCTTCAAAATCCGTGCAAAAGAAGCATCAGTCTATCATTTTTGAAAATATTGCTCGCTATACTTGCACATTTGCATTTTTTGTTGTACCTTTGCGGTCGATTAGGTAAAGCGTTACCTAGCATAACATATTTTTTAAACAGCATTGGCTATTATTCGCATTCAAATAAGCTTCGGAAACTTCATTTTGATTATCGAATAAAAAGCATTTAGAAAGCTTTGACTTTTCTACCACATTTGCTGATGTTTGCGCCTTATTGGTGTGAACGTTCTATGTGGTAGATGGGTTTGTCCGAAGCTTTCCCGAATGCGAATAGAGTGTTCACACTTTTTTATTCGAGTGGATTGATAGCATTGCTAAAACATTCAATCCATGACAAAAAAATTTTCAAAAAGGAATCTGTATTGGTTTACTTTTGTTTTATTCATCCTATTTTTATTCAGTCCCGTATGCATTAAATTCCTCACAGACACATGGGGAGAAACATGGTTGACTTTCATTCGTCCACTACTGATTTGTACTACAATAATTTCTGCATGTTTCGTAGTAAAACACAAAAGCATCGCCCTTGCTATTTTGTCCATTTTTATGATAATGACAATATGTGAGTGGGTAATGATTCGTAATTATTCAATCTATATGGATATAGATCATTTCATGGCATTTGCAACCACGAACCTAGAAGAAAGTACAACCTTTGCAAGCAATAATTTACAGGCTTTATGGTATATTGTTCCAATGGTATTCCTATTTATTTTTATATCAATTGGATATATATATTCAGTTGCTCCGAATTTCAGCATTCGTCTAAAAACTTTTTTGACGTGTACAGGAATTACATTGCTAGGAGTTATTCCATTTGAAAAGATTAATGATATCCATACATTTCACGATGTCAAATCATCTATTTTTGACAACACCTTAACCACCCCACCTATGAATATAGCCCATTTAACCAAAATTACAATACGAAAAATTCACCGAAGTATGCAAACCAATGATTTTGTTTTTAACTCAACCCGAACAAAACAGGTGAACAATAAAGAAATTTATGTTTTGGCTATTGGAGAGTCTGTTAGATATGCTAATTGTTCTCTAAATGGAACATATCCACGTAAAACGATGCCATCGCTTGAATGTCAGTCAAATCTATTATTTTTTCACAACTATTATTCAGGAGGATGTTCAACTTCAATTTCTGTTCCAATGATAGTTACACGTGCAACTGCTGAAGAAAATTCATTAAGTTATCAAGAACGAAGTATTGTGCAAGTTTTCAATGAAAATGATTTTACTACTGTGGTGATTAAACGAGGCATATTGAGCCAGATTTCTAGTGCCTTCTTATATCAAGGAGTTGACTATACTGTAGATGTTTCTTCCGATGCAGAAGTATTTCAAAAAATTGATTCCTTGTCAAAAGAACATGAAAAATTGTTCGTTATGTTTCAATTGCAAGGTTCGCATTTTTATTATGACAATTTTCCTGAAGAATTTAACAAGTGGAGTCCAAATTGCAAATATGATAAGGGTGTAGAGAGTGATAGTTTATATATCAATGGATATGACAACACTATTCTCTATACTGATTATTTGTTAAATTCCATGATTGATTCACTTGAAAAACAAGAAGCAATTGCGGCCGTTTGGTATGTTTCGGATCACGGGCAAACCATCACAGCCACACAAGGTTGGCATGGCTCTGTATGCGATGAAAATGAGTATCACGTACCTTTATGCATTTGGTATTCTGATGAATACAAACTTTATAATGAAAATGCTATCAAACAATTGGGCAATCATATTCATACACCCATAAATTCAGATAATATATTTTATACTATTTGCGGAATGACACATATCGAATTGCCTGAATCATATGCACATGACAAATGGGATATTTCATCAGATCAATTTGAGGTTCATCCAAGAAAAATAATAGTTGCAGGTCAAATTCGCAATTTGGATGAATAGAATTTCCTTCTCTACGGACTCGGAGGATGAGGGGAGAATATCTTCTCAAGATGTCCGTGGGAGTAAGGTGATAAGGCTATCAGTCAATTGGGAAAATCCGCATAATCGATTGAAAAAGTATCGGTTATGCGGGTTCATTATTTAAACATTGGATAGATAACTTTCGTTGGATTTTCTAGATTATCTAGATTTTCCGTATTCTATAAAATCCGGAAAAACCGGAAAATCCAAATAATCCAAGATGATGTATGATAGTTAATCAATCACTAAAAATAATCCTATCTTCAGCCTATCTTCGGCTAGTGGTAACGGAGTGATAACGGGATCAATAGGTAAAGACCCAAACTCATCACTACCAAATCTAACACTTAGAAAGAAGATATCAACTCGTAATTACCCTGCAATCAAATACCAAGTATAAAGCACGAAGCAGAGAAGCATCACGGCGCCACCTACTCTGCCGATCTTGCCCTTGAAGCCAAAGAGCAAAGGGAATGCAGCAGCGGCAATCATGACCGCATAGTCCACAATCGTGATATCCGCAGATACCAATGGCATAACTTGCGAGCTAACGCCCAAAATCAGCAAGATATTGAAGATATTTGAGCCCACAATATTGCCCAATGCCAGTTGGGTATTCTTCTTGCAAGCTGCTGCCACAGAAGCAGCTAATTCAGGCAAAGAAGTGCCACAAGCAATCAGCGTAAGCGAGATAATCGCATCGCTAACACCCCACGACTTAGCAATCACAATGGCATTATCCACAAAGAAATCGCAACTCGTAATCAGCAACGCCAAGCCGCCTACAATCTTCAAAAGCGCTTTCCATACTGGCAATATACATTGTATTTCCTCGTCATTCTCCCTTCCCTTTAGGGAGGGGTCAGGGGTAGGCTCATTTCTATCACGAACGAAGGAGTAATACATATAGCCCACGAAGAGAAGAATCAATATCAGACCATCTATACGACTGATCATAGATGGCGTGCCATTGAAGAAATTAAGCGCCAATAAGGTCAGCAAAACCGACATACCAATACAAAACGGTATCTCAAAAGTCATGTTCTTGCGGTCGATGGCAATCGGGAAGCAGATAGCCGTAAGACCAAGAATACCCAAGACATTGAAGATATTAGACCCCACCACATTGCCAATAGCCACATCGGCATTACCTTTCAGCGCGCCAAAGAAACTAACCACCAACTCAGGCATACTAGTACCTATACCGACAATCGCGGCACCAATCACGAAATCAGAAACCTTGTAGCGGCGAGCCACAGAGACCGAACCTGCTACCAAAAACTCTGCACCAAACACGATGCCTACTAACGAGATGATAAGAATGAGGTATGACATAGAGGTGTTGTTTAGAATAGTTCAAATTTGTTCAATATGGTTCAATATTGTTCAACGTTGCTCTTTCAATTTCTGTGCAAAAGTAGCATGAATTTATTACGTCAATATGAAAAATTTGTTAAGAAATTATTAAATCGCACGAACAATAAGTGAGATATGCATAATTTTTGTTACCTTTGCAGCATAAAACGGATTCATAGTGAGAGAATTGCGCTATATATTGCTCCTGTTGGTTGTCGGACTCTACGCCTCATGGCAGAGAGCCGATGTGTATGCGCAAGCAGCAGCTAATTGCCCATCGGCAAGCGAGAGCAGTATGCCATCCGTATTCCACAATACATTGGAGGACTATGCCAAACGACTGCAACAGCAATATGATTGGACGGATGCGCTCACTTCGTATCAAATTGGTACACGCAGCGAAGACAACCGCTTGCGCACGCGCCGCCAGGAACGCGTATCCTCGTCATGGCAAGTGCGGACAAACGTACAGGATTTGCATGCCGTATTGCGATACGAGGCAAACCGTATCGCACATAATATCAACCGAATAGTGGCACGATCACGAATGACGCCACTTAGTTTACCGACAGAACATATCTCCTTCCCTTTTCATAGTTTTTGGTAGTTATCTAACCTATATCCAATAGGCGGAACTCCGTCCGATAACTATAAGTTTAACTATCAAAACATACAACAACTATGACTGATTTAACAATGATTCTACTTGCTTTGGGCATGGTAGCAGTCTTTATGGGTCCTTTCTTTGTGATTAGTGCCATCAAAGACCGCAAAGAAGCTAAACAAAAGCAAGAAGAAAACGAAGAGAAATAATTTCTATGGGTGCGTCCAACGGGCGCACCCTATTATTATAAAAAGCTATTTGATTGCCCTAGCCTCTAAAAACCTAACAATAGCGCTTGGGCGCGTCCTCTAAACTAATAAATGGTGAAAAAGTGCCATTTATTTGCACATCTCGAAAAAAAAGTGTATCTTTGCGCCATGTTTATCTCCTAATCTCATATTATAATAAACTTAAGATATGTTCAAAAAAATTTCTATTATATTACTCTTTTTATTGCCATTTTCCTTGACAATGGCAGATAGTATAACAGGTATGTGTGGTGATTCTCTATATTGGTCATTTGATACCGAAACCCACCATCTTGACATTACGGGCAAAGGCAAAATGAACCTCAACAAATACTCCACATGGACAACAAAGGACATCACCATCCAATCTATCGGTTTTTCGGATAGCATTACCTCTATAGATAGCTATGCATTCGAGGAACAAGCACTAACAGAAGTTGTAATACCAGCTTCCGTCAAGAAGTTTGGTAACAGAGCATTCGCTAATAATCTATCGCTCTTGCGCTTTGAATATAATGGAGAGGGCTATTGCGAAATAGGGGATATGATTTTGTATAATTGCAAAAACCTGCGCTACTTCAAAGGAGCAACAAAGATGTTGGCATACAACGATGCATTAGACACTGTGATTGTAACCTATGGCTATGCGCTAACCAACTTTTACGAGCGCACTTATATAGATAACACCCTTGCATATGACACACGCTTGTCTGGTAAATATGACGAACGCCAAAAAAAAATCAAGACATTCTTTTTCCCTAGCCAAATTGAGGTAATTGGCGATTATCTACTATGCAATGCTGTCGAATTGAGTGGTATAGTTATTCCCAACAAGACCAAAACAATCGGCAAAGCATCATTCCTAAATTGTACTTCACTAGACTCGCTCATTTTCATGGGGGAAGGTATAGAGAGTATTGGAGATAGCGCTTTTTGTCATTGTACACAACTAGCCAAAATATCATTGCAAGACACGCTGCCTCCAATCATAGAAGCACATACTTTTGAGGGTGTGGATCGCAGCATACCAATATATGTGCCATTGGGAGCAAGCAAACGATACAAAGAAGCGCCCTATTGGTGTGAATTTCAGAACTTTATAGAGCCATCAAACACAACCAATTTAGATGAAGTGCATATGCAACACAATGCTGCAAAAAAAATATTTCTTGATGGGAAAGTGCTGATTATTAAGGATGATATAATCTACACTATCATAGGGCAAAAACTTTCGAACCACTAAGGAAATTTTTGTTAAGAAATCATTAAATTGTGCAGATACAATTTGAGATATGCATAATTTTTACTACCTTTGCAAGCAAAATCAAACCAACATGGCTAAACAACGCATACTGATAGTAGATGACGAAGAGGATATCTGCATGATCCTCTCCTATTCGTTGCAAAAAGCAGGCTACGAAGTGCTTGTAGCACACAGCGCAGAGGAAGCACTAGCTAATTATGAATTAAGAATTAAGAATTATGAGGTGGATTTGATTCTGCTGGATATCATGATGGGTGAGATGTCGGGATTGGAAATGGCGGAGAAGCTGAAAAGTGAAAACGGAAATGTGAAAGATGAAAACCATCTTCCGCCGATAATATTCTTAACAGCGTTAAGCGATGAAGATACTGTGTTACAGGGATTTAAGTTGGGTGCAGATGACTATATCAGCAAGCCATTTCGTATTGCCGAAGTATTGGCACGCGTGGCGGCGGTGCTTCGCCGTTCGGCAACGCCGAAGACGGCTATTCAGAATAGTTCAGAAGTTCAGAATAGTTCAACAATTGTTTTTGAGGGGATTGTGGTGAATAAAGCGGATATGTCGCTCAAGGTGGATGGCGAGGCTGTCGTGATGACTCGCAAGGAGATAGAACTGCTCTGCTATCTGCTTACCCATCGTGGGCAGATACTCTCACGCGAACATCTGCTACAGCATGTGTGGGATAGCAATGGTTTTGTATTAGAACGCACAGTAGATGTGCATATTACCCATTTGCGCAAGAAACTGGGGCAATACGGAAAGCGGATTGTTACTAAGTCGGGGTATGGGTATTTGTTTAGTGTTTAGAGGCAATGAATATTTGGATACTTATAGGAATAGGGATTGTGGCGATTGTAGGTGTGTGCTATGCTATCTACAAACGCAAAATCAACCATGCTCGTGAGCAGCAGCGATTGACATTGACACAGAATATCAGTCACGAGCTAAAAACCCCTGTAGCGAGTATTCGTGGGGCATTGGAGACCATCCTAATGCACCCTGATATGGACGAAGACCAACGCAAGCAGTTTATTGAGCGGGCTTATCAGCAGTCTGGTCGCCTCGCCAACCTTGTGGAAGATATTTCTACTATCAACAAACTAGACAGCCAAACCGACTTCTACAACCGCCTGCAATTGGATTTGTATACCATTGTGGAGAATGTAATCCAAGATTTATCGCTACGCGCTACGCAAGCAGGGGCGACCATCACACACAATATACCGAAACACCTGATTATCTCAGGTAACTACACACTACTCTACTCCATTTTTCACAATATTGTGGATAACGCCATCAACTATGTAGATAAAGCGGAGATCAATATCCAACTCACCAATCAAGATCCTGCAAACCTATACTTCAGCATTAGCGACAATGGTCAAGGTGTACCGACAGAAGCATTGGCGCATATTTTTGAGCGTTTCTACCGCGTGGACAAGGGGCGTAGCCGCAAAGCAGGCGGTACAGGACTGGGACTCTCCATTGTAAAACATGCTGTGATATTCCACGGCGGAAATATCACAGCAGTTAATCGTTCGGAAGGCGGATTGGAGTTTCAATTCTCCCTCGCCCGTCGTTCAAAATAAGTTTATCAACTCATTTCTAACATGCGTTGGATAGGACGGATGGCATCTTTAGCAACCGTATCATCTACTAAAATTTCACCCAGCTCTTCGCGAAGGCAATCATAGAGATTTTCCAGAGTACACATTCGCATATATTCACACTCATTACATTGACAAATTGTCATATCATCCATTACAGCAGGAACTGCAATAAACTCTACCTCAGGGCATGCCTTTTGCATCTCATGAAGGATACCACTTTCGGTAACCACAATAAATTGGCTATTGGCTATTGGCGATGGGCTATTGGATATAGGACGCTCGGACGAGCTATGGGATATAGCAAAATTCAGCAACGCTTGGGTGGAACCTATGACATCAGCATGCTGTAAGATAGATGCTTTGCATTCAGGGTGAGCAAGTACTTTGGCATCAGGGTATTGCTCTTTGAGCGCAAGCAATGCTTCCTCTGAGAAGCGGGCATGCACATGGCAGCCACCATTCCATAGGTCCATCTTGCGACCTGTCATGCGATTGATATAGCCACCGAGATTTTGGTCTGGACCAAACAAGATAGGTTTATCTTCAGGCAATTGCTCCACAATCTTCAATGCATTGCTGCTAGTAACCACCACATCGGTCAATGCTTTTACTGCCGCGCTCGTATTCACATACGATACCACCATATGGTCGGGGTGCGCAACTTTCCATGCAGCAAGGTCAGCCGCCTTGCAGCTATCTGCCAACGAGCAACCTGCCTCTGGTGCAGGAATAAGCACTTTCTTGTCAGGGCAGAGAATCTTAGCCGTCTCTGCCATAAAATGCACTCCACACATCACGATGATATCAGCATCGGTTTTGGCTGCCTGTTGCGCCAAAGCAAGGGAGTCGCCTACAAAGTCTGCGACGTCCTGAATCTCAGGGCGTTGATAATAGTGCGCCATGATGATGGCGTTCTTCTCTTGGCACAAGGTGCGTATTTGTTCTGAGAGATTATTCATTATTGTACTTGTTGACCTAATATATTGTAATACACTCCGTTGTACTCAATAAGGAGCTGACCGTTGCGGATAATTTTGGTATTTAGTTTTTCTACAATAGTCTCCTCAATGTCAGAAGTTCCATTATTGCAAGAAGTAATATAGCGAGAGTAGCTGTAAGTCGTAGTGGTACCTGTACCGCCGCCAATTGTTTCAATAGTAATGCTACTCAAAGCAGGACCAAACTCAGTAGTATTTGTATTACTTGAGAAACGAAGCGCTCCAACTCCTGTCATAGAAGTACTTGGTTTCCATGTATAATCTTTGAGGCTGTTACTAGATGCTGATAATTCTCCTATCTTATTTCCAGCCATTGAGAACTCAATGGTTTTATAAGTCGAACCACCATAGGTACGCATATTGATGGTAATACTAGTAATCTTGCTAGCATCCACAGATGGAGATTCAATATATGCATTCTTAACCATACGCCAATGCTTGGTATCCTTAATCAAACCAGAAAGTGTCCAACCTTGTGTGTCGTTCAAATTCATAGCGATTGTACCAGGAGTAGAAACTGTCGTTTCATGCTCTTCAAGTTGAGCAAACACCGCATGGAAAGTGGTATTTTGCGTAATGTCAGGTGCGTCATCTGCAGTAGAGAACAAATCTGCAGGTACATTATCTTGTGTACCCGTGATCACATCTTCGCTCCAACCCACAAATTGGGTACTGATCTCGTCGCAAGATTTAGGTGCTGTTGGCAATTGGTATACTACTCCACCCTTGTTGACAGATAGAGTTGGGTTACCTGCAGTATACACTTCGCCATTCACCATCCAAGTCACTGTACATTTCTCTACTGGATCTACTGTACTTCCACCCTCGAGCGAACCATTACTTTGTCCCAAGATGAAACGTGAGTCATAAGCCGTGATTAACTTAGAGAGATCAAGCGTTTGACCTGCTTTCTCACCCCAGATATACTCTGCCAAGTAAGGATAATCAATAAATGGGTTACGGTTACCTTGTGTTTGTTGAATACCATTATTACGGTCTATCTCCTTTTGTGATACAGGATCTTGACGGTGCCATTTCATTAGGAGTGCCACACCATATTTGGTAAGACCGAAAGCGCCTGTAGAATAGCTAGAGGAAAATATCATACTACCATTACCTGTAGTAAATTCCTGATAATCACCCGCCCATTTGATCATTGTACCAAAATATCCACGCGCGAAGTCGCCTTTGTATTCATCGCGTGGTTCAAAAACGGTACCCGAGCACGAAACAGAAGCACCTGTATTACCAGCGATGGTATTTCCGCCGGTTATGGTAATGTTTTTAGCAGAACCTAACTTAGCGCCATCATAGGTATAACTAGCACTTGATACTTCACCAAAAGCATAATTGCTACGTCTATTATTCACATATCCATCAGTAGGTACTACTTGGAAGATATCGCAACCTGGACCACTCTCTGATCCGCCAAACCATGATTTAGGAATAGAGTGCTCGCGATTGTAACAATCACACTCATTGCTATAACCACCACATTGGTCTGAACCTACAGTCCAACTACAGTCGCTATACATATCCCATATCTTACCATTATCACGAACATCAGTAGTCCTATAGGCTGTCCATAATCCGCTATAGCCCAATGAAGAATATCCCACTTTTGCTACGACATGTACGGCATCAAAAAGCGTTTTGCCAGACTTGCCATTTATATCTTTGTAATATGTAGGCAATGAAGCTGCGGGGGTAACTGATTTGGCCACCGCAGAGATAGTCAAAAGAAAAATAGTAGTCAGTAAAATAAAACGTTTCATGTATCTTTATTTTTATATTTATATATAAAACAGTTTGCAAAATTACTGCTTTTTGAGGAAATACACAAATATTTTGGAAAAAAAATAGGACAACCCACAAAAAATGTGGACTATCCTATTTATATTTGGAGTTCCTCCGTTATCCCTTCGTTATCCCTCCGTAGTGGTAACGGTTTAGTAAGCTATCTTCCTAAGGCTCTCTCTATAGTAGCCACCTCTTGGCGGAGGACTGCATCATAACTCATCAAATCCTCCATTTGAGCTAGCGAGTGAGCGACAGTAGCATGATCGCGATGTACTTGTTTGCCGATTTCCGCGAGTGAACTATCCGTGTATTTCTTAATCAAATACATGATTATATTTCTAGCACGAACCGCTTCTCTTTGACGAGTGCGAGCCGTAATAATCCGCTCTGATATATTCATCTGCTGGCATACAGTATCCACAATATCTTTTGGATCAAATGTTTTAGGATGAAGTTGTACCAATCGCCCAACCGCCGTTTGTGCAAGCGTGATATCGATTGGACTATCTGTCAAAGTAGCATATGCCAATAGACTAGCCAACACACCCTCCAAATCACGCACATTCTCAGTCACATTAGTAGCGATATACTCCACAATATCCTCGCTCAATTTGATACCATCTTTGTGCAAACGATATGCTAGAATATCTTTTCTAAGTGCATAGTCAGGACGAGTAATTTCAGCTGCCAATCCCCATTTGAAGCGAGATAATAGGCGTTCTTGCATACCACGTAATTCCATTGGACTACGATCGGAGGTTAAGATAAGCTGCTTATGCGTCTGTTGCAAATGGTTGAAAATTTGGAAGAATGTATCTTGTGTACCCTTGAGGTCTGCAAAATACTGGATATCATCCACAATCAACACATCAATAGACTGATAGAACATCAAGAAGTCTGGTACGCGATTGTGATTTACAGCATCTTGGAACTGCAATTTGAACGTATTAGCAGCCACATACAGCACTCTCGCATTAGGGTTGAGCACACATACCTCATTACCAATAGCATTAGCCAAGTGAGTCTTACCAACGCCACTTCCTCCATATAGGAATAATGGGTTGAAAATCGTCTTACCAGGATTCTTAGCAATCTCCACCGCCGCTGCGCGAGCTAGTTTGTTAGGCTCTCCTTTAACAAAATTAGAGAATGTATATTGCGTATTGAGATGAGTCTCCCAATTGTTTCTCGCTTCAAACGTTGTTCCTTGTGTTAGAGGAGTTCCCGTTGTCGTAGAATGGATCTTTTGCGTATCACTAGGAATATCCACACTACTACCCGCCATCAAGACACGATACTCCAAACGAACATTTGCTCCAAACACCTTGCGTAATACACGAGAAAGTATATCCAAATAGTTTTCTTCTATGTAGTCAACAATAAATTGACTTCTCACCTGCAAGACAAGCAAATTATTTTCCCATTGGATAGCCTCAACAGATGCAAACCATGTTTGGTATGCACTTTGCGAAAGATTGTCTCGCAAAATCTGTTGGCACTCACCCCATAATATGTTCAAATTATCTTGCATTCGTTTTCAATTTATATACGCGTAGGCGCAAAGAGTATCTATACTGTATTCCTACAGCGTTGTTGAAAAATTACCAAATTTAGTGGAAAAGAATCAGTATTTTCCTTAAATCGAGTGCAAAGGTACTGCTTTTTTCTTAAACCTGCAAATTCCTATTTTTTGTTAACAACTCAAAGCGCGTTAGCATACACTCAATCAACGATTTAAGTTATATTATTTGATTTTCTTAGAATTAGACAAGTCCGACCTACACAACTCGTTGATTTTCATGCGTGAAACAAAACTAAGTTCCACACTCAACCATCATAACATAATCACTCAATTACCTAATTGTCAACAAAATACATATTTTTTCAACATATTTCATTAATTAGACAATTAAAAAATAACACTATTTAGGCAATTTCTTTTGAATAAATGGACGTGCTTTGATAGACATCATTATAGAGTCCACATTAAGTACTGCTTTATCTAAATCTTCTAAAGCCACATTGAGGTTATGGTACAAGGTTTTATCATTCAACAATAGCCCCAAAGTACCATCATTAGAGTTGATGGCATTGTCCACTCCTGCGATTACGTTTTGTACGCTATCCACAAGCCCCGCAATATCCGCCTCGCGTACATCTGTAGCCAAAGCAGCAAAACCTGTGATAGTTGTATCTACCTTAGCCATAATAGTAGGTAGTTGTTTGTGTGTCAATTGACGCAAGTCAGCTCCACTCACCTTGAGATCCGCAGTTATTTGCTCTACATTTTGTAATGTTTGATAGAGACTTCCCTCTTCCATTGAGCTATTGAGGGATGCCACCAACGTATTGGCTTCGCCTAATAAACTATCTAATTTAGCCAAAACACCTTGTTCCAAGGTCTCAAACAAGCCAGGTACTACTACGGATGGCAATGTATCACCACGTTGATATACCTCAGTACTGGTTGTCTCTGGCAGTTGTAATTCAATCACCATTCCGCCCATCAGTCCATTGGCCACAAGTGCCATCTCTGTTCCAATAGGCAAACTAATATCCTTTGATATGGATACCGCTACCGTAAAAGATTGTGGTTTAGTAAAATCGTATTGGATACTTTCTACCAAACCGACTTGATAACCCTTAATCAGAACAGGGGCTTGCTCGGTCAAACCACTAATATTCTCATATTGACCTACATAAGTTGTTGTTGAGGAAAAGATATTAATACCTTTTAAAAAGTTCAGCCCAAAATACAAAATTACTGCGCACAATACTGCCAGTACACCTACTTTGAATTCTCTAGAAATTTTCATATTGATTAGTTTTTATTTTCGTTGTAATATTTTTCAAATGCTGTAAAGATTCCCTTTACTATACCTGCTTTACCAGCTTCACTAGCTAGCCACTTTTCTTCTTCCGCATTGCTCAAGAATCCCATTTCAACCAAAACTCCAGGACAAGCTGATTGCAACAAGACCCAAAAGGCAGCCTGTCTTACTCCACGATTAGCTCGTTGGAGCGAACTCACAAACTCATTTTGAACTTTCTCTGCAAAAACCATACTATTCTCCATATAGCCATGCTGCATAAGTTCGAACATAATATAACTTTCAATGGAGTTATCAAATCCTTGATACACAGTCAAATCTTCCTCTAGCTTCATTACCGAGTTCTCACGCATAGCGACATCCAAATTATCCTCCATACGGTCGGTACCTAAGATAAATGTTTCAGCACCACACGCATTGCGATTCTCCGCA
This sequence comes from Paludibacteraceae bacterium, assembly GCA_045119815.1. Taxonomy (GTDB): domain Bacteria; phylum Bacteroidota; class Bacteroidia; order Bacteroidales; family Paludibacteraceae; genus Colicola. The sequence continues at coordinate 20,135 of JBGVEC010000085.1, forward strand.
GCATTAGTATGTATACTAATGAATAATTTATCACTATCTTTGCATTTATTTACAATATCAGCACGCTGCTGCAAAGGCAAAAACACATCCGTACTACGTGTTAGTATCACTTTCACTTCTGGATATTTTGCGCGAATATTATCAGCCAAACGTTGTGCAACCGCTAGATTAAGATCCTTCTCTTTGACTCCCATCTTCAAGCCTATAGCTCCAGCGTCATGACCACCATGACCAGCATCTATCACTACTGTAAACGACTGCAAAGTCATACTAAGCAGTAGCAATACGACAATAGGTATAACTGTATTAATTACTCTCTTTATCATAGACTTATTCTTCTAAAAAATCGCACAAAGGTACAACTTTTTTTTGAAATATACAAGTTATACAAAAAAAAGACGACCAAAGTCGTCTTTTTGGGGTGACTAGTGGGGCCCTCGTTCGATTTTCGCTTACTACAAAGAACTACTACGTAGTTAAGGTAGTCGCGACATCTCACTCTCCCCAAAAAGTAAACTTTTCAGGGCCCCCTTTGTTGGGTTCTTCGCCAAGCCACTAATCACAAAAAAAGACGACCACAAGTCGTCTTTTTTGGGTGACTAGTGGGGCTCGAACCCACGACACTCGGAACCACAATCCGATGCTCTGCCAGCTGAGCTATAGCCACCATGTACGCTCCCTCATTCGAAAGCGAGTGCAAAGGTACTGCTTTTTTTTGACATGACCAAATTTTTCTACAAAAAAAGTGTATTTTTACGCTATTTATATATTATAATAAGGTCAAAACCTTTCAAACGACTACTCTCCCCTCTCCACATTGTATGCCTCTAAGGCCTTGCGTAGAACCAACATAGCTTTGCCTAGATCCTCTCGATTGAGAATATATGCCATACGGACTTGTTTCTTTCCTTGTACAGGGTCAGTATAAAAACCACTACCTGGCGCCATCATGATCGTCTGTCCCTCGTATTGAAAATCCGTCAAACACCATTGGCAAAAATCATCGGTATCCTCTACTGGCAATTGTACCATCACATAGAACGCCCCCATTGGTGTAGGAGCAAACACACCTGGAATCTGATTTAATTGGTCAATCAAATAGTTACGACGAGCTAAATACTCATCATACACTTCCTCCATATATTCTTGTGGTGTCGAAAGCGATGTTTCTGCAATCACCTGACCAATCAAAGGTGGAGACAAACGCGCCTGACAGAATTTCATGACCGCATTGTGTACTTCTTTGTTCTTCGTAATCAAAGCACCAATACGTATTCCACACTCTGAATAGCGTTTACTTACCGAATCAATTAACACTACATTTTGCTCAATACCCTCCAAGTGGAATGCTGAGATATATGGTCGCTTGGTATAGATAAACTCACGATACACTTCATCAGAGAACAAATAGAGATTATACTTCTGTACCAAGTCACGGATTTGCATCATCTCTTTCTTGGAATAGAGATAACCCGTAGGGTTATTAGGATTACAAATCAAAATAGCACGCGTCTTATCGGTAATCTGTTCCTCAAACGCTTCAACTGATGGCAAGCGAAAACCATTCTCAATATCCGTTTTCACAGATTTGACAACAGCACCACATGAGATAGCAAATGCCATATAGTTGGCATAACTTGGATCGGTTACAATAATCTCGTCACCAGGATTGAGGCACGCCATATAGGCAAACATAATGGCCTCAGAACCACCTGTGGTAATAATAATTTCATCGGGAGAGAGGTCAATCCCGTACTCTGCATAATATCCCACCATTTTGGTACGAAGGGATTTGATGCCTTGCGAAGGAGAATATTCAAGTATTTCATCATGAAAACTTCTCAACGCATCCATCGCACAAACAGGTGTTTTGATATCTGGTTGTCCAATATTCAAATGGTAGATATGCACACCATTACGTTTAGCAGCATCTGCATATTTAGCCAGTTTACGAATAGGCGATTCTGGCATATTCTGCGCCCGTGTAGAAATTTTCATAAGACTAAATTATTAAATTTATTCAACTTTATTTGCTTATCCCTTCGAAGTGGTAACGGGATATACCCTGTGGTGTAATTATAATTGCACTGTGAAATCAAGCGTGTTATCCATACGTTGCATCTGAAGCCAATGATAGAATTCCTGAGCCATTTGGATAGGAGAGGCACTAAAAGTAATCAAGTTTTGACGAGTCTCATCATAGATTTCCAATTGCAAAGGCGTATTTCCTGCATGAGACGAACAAAACTCTGCCAACTCCTCAATAAACATCGGTTGCACCTTCTCCAACGGAATACTCATACTTACAGACTGCAACTGCTTGTGCATATCCTGTATCAAAGATACTTGCTGCACAGCAAAGGTATATTCAGATTCCTCAATCGCTCCTGGTTTAAAGTACTTTAAGTAGTAACCCTTCTGTTTAATCGAGCAATGCAGCATCACATAGATGTTCGGTTTCAACAATGAAGCATACTGTTTATACTCCTCGCCAAACAAAGTGAATTGGTAACTACCCGTATAGTCTTCCACTGTATATCTACCAAATGGAAAACCTTTAGCAGTCGTCAGTTCTTCTGCCGATGTAACGATACCACCAAAACGGAACACCTTATTTTCTCTTTGTTCAATCCATTCATTCGGATTAATAACTACTTGTTCTTCCTCACTCTCAGTTTCTTCGGTAGTATCCTCCACTTGCACTTGCTTACGCGCATCAGGTTTGCGCCACGCGTCAAATCGATTCAATTCTGCTGCCGTGATAGTACACATCTCGTTGATCTCAAAACTCCACTCATCCAGCGGGTGAGCCGACAAGAAAATGCCAATAAGCGTCTTCTCTTTATTCAAACGTTCAATCGTGGACCACTTCGGATTTTTAGGTAACTCAGGATGTTGAATCTCCACACCTAAATCACCTCCCAGATCGCCGAAGAGAGAATTAACTTGTTGATTCTTATCTTGTTGGAACTTATTGCCATAACGCACCAAGGTCTCCAACACATTTTCGCCTTTCGAATTCACTCCAAAAAGTTGTTCGCGGTACATATCCGTAAAACAATCGAATGCACCAGCCAGAGCCAAGTTTTCAATCGTCTTACGGTTGCAGGTTTGTAGGTTAACGCGCTCCAAGAAATCAAAGATATCCTTATACTTACCTCCTCTAGCACGCTCCTGCAAGATAGCCTCTACAGCTCCCTCGCCTACGCCTTTTATACCACCCAAACCAAAGCGGATATCTCCCTTGGAGTTAACCGTAAAGTTCAATTCCGACTCATTAACATCCGGCGCTAGAACAGAAATCTTCATCTTCTGGCAATCGTCCATGAACTTCGTCACATCCTTGATATCGTCCTTGGCTACAGTCAAGTTGGCCGCCATGAACTCTGCTGGATAATGCGCCTTCAAATAGGCGGTCTGGTATGCCACCCACGAATAGCAAGCCGCATGAGACTTGTTGAAGGCATAAGATGCAAACTTCTCCCAGTCAGCCCATATCTTCTCCAACACCTTAGAATCATGGCCATTAGACTTACCGCCATTAATGAACTTAGGTTTCAACTCTGCCAACAATGCCATAATCTTCTTACCCATCGCCTTACGCAATTGGTCACTCTCACCACGCGTAAAGTTGGCTAACAGACGACTGAGCAACATCACCTGCTCTTGATAAACCGTCACACCATAGGTGTCTTTGAGGTACTTCTCCATCACCGGTATATCATATGTAACAGGCTCTAAACCATGTTTACGACGAATAAACTGAGGAATATAATCCATTGGACCTGGGCGATACAAAGCATTCATCGCAATCAAATCTCCCATGACCGTTGGTTTCAACTCCTTCATATATTTACGCATACCCAAAGACTCAAATTGGAATACACCAACCGTACGTCCCTCCTGGAAGAGTTTGTAGGTATCGGCATCTTCGATGGAGATATGGTCTATATCTACTTTCTCACCACGGGCTTTCTCAATATTCTTTAGACATTCCTTGATAATAGTGAGCGTCTTGAGTCCCAAGAAGTCCATCTTGATCAATCCAACACTTTCGACCACATGACCGTCATACTCTGTCACCAAGACACGCTTACCTGACTCACGATCCTCTACCGTAGATAATGGAACATAATTAGTCAAGTCATCCGCACCAATAATAATACCACAGGCATGGACTCCCACTTGGCGAATGGTATCCTCCAACTGTGCTGCATAGCGCAACATAGCACGCACCTCCGGTTCACCACCATTGAGCAACGAACGCAACTCCTCTACATACTTATAACAGTTACGTAGATTCACCTTAGGCGATTTACCATTATCGTCTTTGATGTTATCTGGGAAACTCTTTTCAGGAATAAATGATTTGATTTCATTTACGCGACTCAATGGCACACGCTGTACACGTCCCACATCCGCAATAGCCGACTTGGTAGCCATCGTTCCATAGGTAATGATATGCGCTACATGAGTATGACCATACTTATTACTTACCCAATCCAACACTTTGGCACGTCCTGCATCATCAAAGTCGGTATCAATATCGGGCAAAGATATACGATCAGGATTCAAAAAACGCTCAAACAGCAAATCATATTTCAGCGGATCAAGGTCGGTAATTCGCAAACAATAGGCTACTACAGAACCCGCGGCACTACCACGACCAGGACCCACACTAACCCCTAACTCCTCACGTGCGGCACGAATAAAATCCATCACAATCAAGAAGTATCCAGGGAAACCCATCGTCTTCATGATATGCAACTCAAACTTTATACGTTCCTGTTGCTCTTCAGTCAATGTCTCGCCATAACGAACACGAGCACCCTCATAAGTCAAGTGCGCCAAATAATCCGCCTCTAGTTTTATACGATAGAGTTTATCATAACCACCTAAGTTCTTGATTTTCTTCTCGCCATCCTCGCGAGACATAATTTCTACCCCATTCTCATCTCGAGTAAACTCTTGATAGAGGTCTTCCTCTGTAAAACGCTCGCGATAAGTCTCCTCCGTACCAAAGTCCTCTGGGATAGGGAACTTAGGCATCAATGGACCTGAATCTATATCATATACCTCGATTTTATCAACAATCTCCTGCGTGTTCGCCAACGCTTCTGGAAGATCGTGAAACACTTTTGCCATCTCTTCGGGCGACTTCAACCATTCTTGCTTGGTATAGCGCATACGATCAGGATCATCCACAAAATGGTTAGTCGATACACAAATCAAATGATCATGTGCCTCAGCATGCTCCTCCTCAACAAAGTGCACATCGTTGGTAGCAATCACTTTAATACCGCAACGTTTTGCAATCTCTAGCAATACTGCATTCACATCTTTCTGCTTCTGATAGACCATTTGGTCTGCACCCTCCTTATCGGTTTGGTGACGTTGCAACTCAATATAATAATCCTCTCCAAATAGATTTTTAAACCACTCTGCAGCTTCTATTGCAGACTTAAATCGCTCCTCAAAAGCCACGTCCGCAGGTACCTGAAGCCCTTCCATAACTTTCTGAGAAATCTCACCACCTAAGCACGCAGAAGAGCAAATAACACCTTCGTGAAACTCCTCCAATAGCGCTTTATCAATACGAGGACGGCGGTAATAACAGTCGTCCATAAAACTCTCACTCACAATCTTACACAGATTATGATAGCCCGTTTTGTTCTTAGCCAAAAGAATCAAGTGCCAACCACTTTGATCTACAATATACTGTTTACCTTCAGGGCTTATAGCCTTAAGATCCTTATCACGATCTTTGCGTCCACGACGCGCACAATACGCTTCCACACCAACAATAGGTTTGAAGGGCACAAAAGCAGTACCATTCTTAGCAGCTTCCTCCTTGAGTTTTTTATTTGTCTTCTTAGCAGAATCCAACAACTCTTTGATACCATACATACAGCCGTGATCAGTAAGCGCAACCGCGTGCATACCTGAGCTTAGGCACTTGCTAATCAAATCAGGAACTTTACTCATTCCGTCTAGTACGGAATAGTGGGAATGGACATGTAAATGAGTGAATGACATGTTTAGTGTTTAATGTTTAAAAGGGTTAATGTTTAGGATTAATTAAAAAACAAGGACAATCCCACAGAGAGAGTTATTGGTCCAGATGGACGGCTGATCTCTTTACGATCCATTGCCGCTTGTTCTATGATTGTAGGCAAAATATGCTGTGTATAAGCAGCCTCTGCAAAAATACCAAAATTAGGAAATATAAACCACTCTACTCCCGCAGAGAAACGCAGTGTAGGCACCACATGGTCATAGTTTGACATGGTATAGGAGGGTTCAGAGGAAGAGGAGTTTAGGGGTTCGGGAGTAATTCCTACTCCTAAGACAGTAGGCAAATCCAAGGCGTCAAAGAAATCACCAAAAGTGTACTTATCTTTTGCTTGGAGAGCAGTTGTATCGTTTTGAGCAAATAGTCCCATGCTCACAATGGAGCATAGGACTATTGTTAGA
>JBGVEC010000086.1:0-4885 GCA_045119815.1 Paludibacteraceae bacterium
TTCACATCGGGATAGGCTATTTTGTTTAGGGCTAACAAATAAATATCATGTCTTTATTGACAAATATCTCTACCACTTATTAGAGTTTACAATCTCAATAAACTCTGCTGGGTCGCGATACTCGACATTCTTAAAATCGAAAGGCTCTGAAACATACAATTCAGAGTAGTTGCCATTGCTATCTTTCAATATAGCACACACCTCCAATTTTTTATCTATAGAGCTACCGTAACAATAGGATTTGATTGGAGCCATAGTATAGGTCCACGCATCGTCATATCCCAAATGCTCTGCTGTTCCTGCACTAAAGAGCATCGATTCAATGTGGGCGACATCGTCGTTCTCGGTAGTAATCTTCCAGCAGTAGATGAACGGATACGACACACTTGGAGCAAATTCGAAATTGGGATACTTGTCACGAATCTCGTAATAGTCGTATGGGCCAAATATCTCAATATTGGTAATCCTATTATTTGCTGGCACAGCCTCCAAGGTACGGTAGTCGTAACGGAATAGCGGTGTTGTAGCATAGCCATCGAGCACATTACCCTGCACATTAGCACCTCCGAAAGCAAGTATCGAATATTCGGTATCAGGTAAATAGAGATCAGCATTTTCGAACGATAATACTCCACTATACCTCGGTATTACATACTCAACATCAAATAGATATTGGATAATCTCATCATCGGTCATTCCCTCGATCTCGCTTGTCTTAACGTGACGAAATGCATATGTATCCTCGTCGTTCGATGGGATAATCTTATAGTCGCAGCCGTGAGCATTGATATTAGACACCTCAATCTCTATGGTTAGATCGCTCGTTGGCTCACCGGTTGTTATATGATATAGCGTTGGTAACGATGTCAACACAGGACGGTCATTCTCACGATCTATAGTAAAGAGTGCAACGGTGTAGTTTCTCTCTGGCCACAAATGGGTCTCGTAGCGATAATCTCCTGTTGGATAGGAATTCATTACCTGATCAACAGTCATCGAATTAATATACTGCAAATTGTACCACTCGACATTGAAATATCGTGCAATATTGTTATAGTAGAGCTGATCGGGCTCCGTACCCTCGGGCAGATATAGCGGAGCATGGCTATCATCCTCGGCAAATAGGACTATGTCATATGCTCCAGAGTAGCTATTAGTCTTCACATCGACAATCAACTTTGCTCCATCTATAGTCAAATCTGCTTCGAGTCGCACGCCGTTATCGGTTATCTCGGGCATAGTCACTATTTCGTAACACACATCTGTAATCATCACACACTCCTCATTATCTTGCGAAAACTCAACACCATAGGCATAGACAACATACTGAACTGTAGGATGCAACTGCAACATATACTCCCAATCGCGCGACTGGAACATCCATCCCGTAGAGCAGAATCGCTCGAAAGCATTATTGCCCGAATAGGCGTGCGAGAGGTTTTCGTCATGTGCAAAGAGTTCTTCGGCAGTGGTAATATTGTTATCCTTGAAATACGACACAGGACGCACCATACCTACAACATGCATATTATCAAGCTCGCAATCCCAATGGAAGAATGCATCCGTAGCATTCACTTTGTCAGCCCAGCACTTGATGATATCACCCTCATAGCCACTCTGGTTAATGGTGAGCGTCACATCCTCAGCACGAGGATGGCTCAACACAATGTGGCCACCGCGATCTTGGCCATCGATATTACCTTCGACAGTTATTACGATATGACTCTCTTGAATTTCGCACTCAAACCAATATTCGCTCTCGCCTTTTGAGATGGTCATAGGCTCATCGCCACCATTCATCAGGGCATAGGCCACCTTAATCTCACCTCCCGAGGCATCAATACTATGCTCTGAGACTCTTATTCGAATCTCTGAATCACCACTTGGTTCAAACTCATCAATAGGTTCGTCAGCACGACATCCGAAAAGGAGGAACGACGAAATAATAGCGCCAAAATAGAGGATATACTTTCCCATAATTGCTAAACGTTTAACAGGGCTCTTACAACTACTTTATAGCTATCGACAAACAGCCTAAGCCCCCCCCCGAGCTGCTGTCGATAATATAGCATCCACTACAAAGATAATAAAACTTTTCTAATTCGAGCAACCCTTTGCCGTTATTTCCGATGGGGGGGGTAAATTGCTGATATACTGCAATATAACATGAAATAAAAAAATTGTTCATTTGGAACAATGCACCATTTCTTGATTCAGCTTAAATTTTCAGTATGTCGGTTCACCTGCCCTATTAGTCAATTCACCTAATAAAAATGGCGATTGGGCGGAGGGTGTGATAGAAAGTCGGATGACGGGTAGTAACTTTGTTGTAAGCAAACACATAATAATATACCACTATGAAACAACTTTTTACACTTATCGTCACTCTGATGAGCACCGTTGCGCTCAGCGCACAACAACCCTACAAAGTATACTGCACCCTCTCGGCACTGCACCACGGGACAAACATCGCCTCGCTATCACGCGTCGAGGTGGACTATGGCCAGGAGCACTTGAAGAAGAACTATCTTGTGGATGAGTATGGCGACGCCATAAACTATCGCTCGGTGACGGCTGCCGCCAACGACTTTGCCAAGCTCGGTTGGGTGTTGGAGGATAGCTATGTTGTCGGCGAGGATAACATCCGTTGCATCTGGGTAATGTCGAAGATGGTTACCGACGACAGTGAGATTACCGAGGGTTTCAAGACTCGCCACATGATTGAACATGGCGAGTAGATGTCAGAAAAGTAGCATCCCAAGCGTAAAAAAGAGAAAATCACCCGCCCAATACAAAAAAAACATGTAAAAATTTGTGGGGGGGGGAAATGTAGTATATTTGCCCAAAATATGGGGTACAACAACTTAAACTATAACTAAACATGAGAAACATTCTACTAACATTTGCAGCGCTGCTAATAGTTAGTGTTGCGTGGGCTGAGAGCCCAAACATTATCAACGGACACCCAGTGAGTGTGCGTATTGTCAACGCCATGAATAGCAAGACGCAGCCTATGCCATCGGCTATCGTCGATGCTAATATTACCGATGCCGAGGGAAACATCCTTATTAAGCGTGGCACTCCCGTACAGCTAAGCGTCGAGGCTCAGCGTGCACGTGGTGTCGGCAAGGCGGGCTATCTCATCGTCAGATGTCAAAGCACTACCGCCGTCGACGGCCAGACAATATTCCTTGCAGGAGGCCTCTCAGCATATGGTAACGAACGCGAGGAGCTGGCCATAGGCCTGGGTGTAGGTGCTGGCATTGTAGTATTCCCCGTAGGTCTCTTCTGCTTGTGCATCAAGGGTGAGGAGGCACACATTCCAAGCAATACAATAATCACAAACGTTGTTGTTGACGATAACTATACAATTAAATATTAATAAACTATGAGACGCTTTCTAACTATTCTCTTTGCCGTCATGCTATATGCTGGCGCAACTAACACCGCCGAGGCTCAACGTGTCAACACAAGATATCAGGGTGAGGTGTATGTCGCAGGAGGCTACGGCATTGGCGACTTGCCAATCAACCGTCTACAGCTACACACTATACAGGGTGCACGCATTGGTGAATGTTTCTCCGCAGGTATTGGTCTTGGTGCCGACTGGTACACCCAAGACTTTGAGTCGGGAATGCTTATGGTTCCACTCTTTGCCGACTTCAAATTCTATGCACCCACGAATAGTAGCTTCGACCCATTTATCATGCTCGACATCGGCTACTCGCTACAACCCGAATCACCAGATCTCGGAGGTATGATGGTTGGCACAGGCATAGGCTTCCATGCTGGATGCTTCGCCCTATCTGTGGGATACCACCTACAACAATTAGGAGCATATGGCGTGCATATAGACCTAAGCTCCATACAACTTAAGCTCGGCGTAGCGTTCTAATATATAGTCTGCGCCACTCACAACAACACAGTTAGCCTCTGAGCGAAGTAAAACTACGACACAAAATTTGTTTATATCAAAATAATTACTTAATTTTGTTTAAACAAATGTCATGTTTATTTATTAACTCATAAATCATTACAATTATGAAGAAATGGTTACTTATTTTATTGGTATGCGTAACCGCCGTTTCATGTAGGTGGTGGCACGAGACTTTTGACAGTCCATCAGAGTGTGGTGAGTGGTATATGGATGAATTGTATGATGCTGCTGCAGACGGTGACGTATCTAAGTTTAGAGAGCGTGCAAAGGATTTGGACAAGTGGGAGGCAAGTCTTAGCACCTCTGAATTGGAGGAGGTAACACGTGCTGGCTTCGATTATGGTATAAAATACCCTAGCAAGATCGAGAAAATATTTAGTTTTGCCTATGAACATAATATATCATTAGAATGATAAAAATGTTGCCTTAAGGCAGTAAATTTAAACATTAAAAAATGGGTATGTTCTAATTGCAGAACATACCCATTTATCATTGGAGTATTATATTATAGGTTATACGAAGCTCACCTGTGCAGCATCACGCCAACCCAACAACAACTCCTTGATAGTCATTCGTTTCTTGCCGGCTAACTGAAGCGACTCAAGATATACTACACCATCCTTACAACGCACACCGTAGTAACTCTTCATATCGGTCACAACACTACCCACAGCGCCCTGCTTATCATCCTCCTCGAAGCGCACCTCGAAGAGCTTAACCGAGCCACACTCCTGGTCATCAACAAATATTGGTGACCATGCAGCGGGGTATGGCGAGAGACCACGCACCTTATTGAGGATATCGCGACCCGAGCATGACCAATCTATACGGCAGTCATCCTTAAAGATCTTAGGAGCTGGCTTAAGCGTAGACTCGTCGATATGCATCTGCTCGGTGGTAGTATAGTCGCCACTCGCTACCCTATCCACGGTCTGGGTAACAAGCTCC
>JBGVEC010000087.1:0-3847 GCA_045119815.1 Paludibacteraceae bacterium
GACTACATCGAGCGTTCAGGCAAAGCGCTTGTACCTACTGAGAAGGGGCTCTATATCTACGAAGCAGTCAAGGATATGCAGGTTGCCAACGTGGAACTGACAGGCAGTTGGGAGAAGACGCTCCTTCAAATCGAGCAGCATACTTTGGAGACACGCTCCTTTATGCACTCCATCGAGAGTTTCACCTCGCAGGTTACACGCGAGGTACTCGGACTGAAGTTCCCTGCACCCAAACAGCGTACCATTTCTTGCCCCAAATGCGGTACAGGCAAAGTGATGATACGCCCGAAGGTCGTCAAGTGCGACAATCCGGATTGCGGTCTGCTTGTATTCCGCAAGGTACTGAACAAGGAGCTTAACGAGCAGCATCTGGAGCAGTTGCTCTCATCGGGAGCGACCAAGCTGATCAAGGGATTCAAAGGCAAGAAAGGCAACTCTTTCGATGCTGCCGTAGCCTTTGACGATGAGTTCAATGTAACGCTGGCATTTCCCGACAAGAAGAGAGGTAAGAAAAGATGATGTCAGTCATCCCGATTCGTAGGCAAAGGTAGTGAACCGCCCTCATTCCACCCCGCAAGGTCGTGCCGCAGGCGGTTTCGGCAAAAATCATCCTCGCACGGCTGCGGTATTTTTCCCGAAAACCTTGCAGGTGGAGGCGTTTCACATCCAAGCCCACGAAATCGGGAACGACTGTTCCCACTAAATAATATAGGATATGAAAACAAATGACCCGACCGTAAGAAAGAGAATGAAGTGGATAGGCATGATACTATTAGCCGTAGTAGCAGCATTAGGTTTCAGCTATCTCTATACACGAGGTGTATCACCCGTATGGGCTGCGGTAGCCATCGTATGCTTCCCCGGTTTCTTCCGATTCATATACAAGATTGCCTGCATCGTAATGGCAGCACTGATACTGTTTGCTATCCTCTGTTTCTTGGTGTTCTAAAAGCCCACTTAATTGGATTTTATTTATAGTTACCAATGAACATTTTTGTCTTTCAATTTTAATGGTTCACTCACTAAGGTGAAAATACAATCATCTCCAAGCCAAGGAGTATCAAAACATTCGGGTTTTGAATATGATGATTCTCCACACATCATACCGTAAAGAGGACAACATCTATATGGGCATTCCTTTGTTAGGAATTTGAACATTGTCTCCAATGCAATAAGTTCTAATACATCCATAGATGCATCTTCTGATTCATCTATATTAGGATCAACCGTTTTTTCCGTAGTGCTAGGAAAATAATGCCCTCTATTCAATGAATGAACAAATGGGATGCCCAACCATCCAATAATAGTGTTTAAGTTTTCAATCGAAATAGTGTCAGAAGGCTCTTCGTATAATACTGTGAGCAATGGCAACATTTTATTTGATAGGAGTACGCGGTACAGAATTGTTTTTATATAATCTAATTCGGAACGCAGATTCTCATTCAATTTCATTAAAAAGTTATTTGCCATTCCATCAAAAAAAACAGGTATTGGAATTTTGTTTTTACCCCCTGCACTAATGCTTGATTCATTGATGTATTCATCAAATAGTTGCATACCATCACTGATTTTTTCCTTTTCAGCTTTGGCTAAAAGATCAATAAGTGTGTCTCCTGGGGTCATACTGAAAAGAGATGCATGGCAACAACAAATTAACAATTTCTTGTTATTATATAATGAAGGATAGTTATGTAAACACAATATTCTAACTATGTTATAAGGCATATCATCATGTTCTGCATTAGGGTCAACAAGACTCTGATATAGAGCAGCCATACTTTCTTTTATGATATGAGCTCCCAATGCTATATCATAAGTATTGCCATCATCAAATACAATTTTTAGACTTACAGTAGGAATAGTTCTTCCATCAACATTAGAAATTCCAAATTTGATTTGTATTCTATGTGATGTATCTATCTTTTTATTCGCAAATAGATTATCATTGGTCTCTCCATTTCCTATGTTGAAGATGTCGCTTCTACGTTTCATACTTTCAGAATAAGTAATGGAATATGGTAACTTTATCTCATCTAACGTCTCGAACTCTTTTACCAATTTCTGCATACAATCATAACAAAATATACTTGTTGACAATCCCCATAATGTGGCAATATTTTGCCAATAATGGATGTATTCATGTATGAATGTACCTCTATCTGTCTGACTTATTTTTGATAAATCAGTATCAAAATCACCTTTGGTGTAGATATGAAAAAACGAAGTGCTGTATTCTCCTTTCGTTTCTTGTAAAAACTCTTGTTCTGTAATACCTAATCTATCAATAAATCTACAATTTGCCATAATTACTCAGTATTTTATGCAAAGGTACAATGAATTATTGACCACTAATCGATAAATCCATTTTTCTTTTAAAGAGCATGTGGAAGCTGTCCTTCTCGGACGGCTCTTTTTGTAGGTGGACGATTCAAGTATGAGGATAAGAATGAAGAAAGGGATAGAGAAAATACCAGCCATTGGCAAACCGATGAACTACAGGGCAAAGTTGGCCAATGCTTCTTGTCGGACCGCAAGGTCGGGCCACAGGTGGTTTCGGAGAAAATCATCCTCGCTGTGCTGCGGTATTTTCCCCGAAAACCTTGCCTTACCGGAAGCATTAGCCGTAACGCCCTCGTAGTTCAACGGACTGCCAAAGTCCGAGTATTAACCATATAATAAAAGATAAAGCTATGAATCAAGCAATCATCGCAAGTGTACCGATGGCACCGATGCAGATGCCTGTGGTACGTAGAAGAAGAGTAAAGGTCACTGAACCTGAAATCAAGTTGCCGCCAAGAGGCTCACGAGGTCCGGTACATATATCGGAGCTGCTCAATCCCATTCTGGAGATAAGCAAGCATCCTGACCGTAACAGACTGCTTGCAGAGTTCTTCAACCAGTGAACATCACAAGAAAATCAATCAGTATTAACATTAAATCATAAAGTTATGTTTTTCACATCAATTTCACAGATGATGACCGAGAGCGTAGATCTTACGCTCGTCATCCGCAAAGCGAACGGACAACTTACTGTATCAACACTGCCGAAGGCCAACGGACTCAAAGATGAGGCTGCAAACCACATCATTCCGCTAACACTAACGGGAACTCCCGAAGAGATGGATGCAGAGTTCCTGCAACACATCATGCAGCCTATACGCAAGGCTACGGGACTAATCTCCAATATGGTGGAGTTTGAACAGCAGGCAGACAAGGCCGCTGCCAACAGCAAGGCGGCTAAGGATGCCAAGTCAAAGGAGACAAAGGAGGAGAAGGAGAAACGTGAGAAGTACGAGAAGCATATGAAGAAGGCCGAGGAGCTTATCACAGCCAAGAATCATAAGGATGCCATCACCGCACTCCAGCAGGCTCGTATGTATGCCACTGCCGACAAGCAGAAGGAGGTAGATGAGAAGATTGCCGCACAGAAGAAGGCGATGAACCAAGGCTCGCTCTTCGAGATGATGGAAGAGACTCCTGCACCGGCTCCACAAGTGGCACAACCGCAGAATGTAGCACCACAACCTGCACAGCAGACTATCCAGCCACAGGCAACACCACGACAGATGCCGCCACAGCCACAACAGACGGTAATGCGTCCCGTGCAACAGCCTATGCAACGACCTGTTCAGCAACCCGCACAGCCTCAGTATGGCGGACAGCCTATGTTTACCGCACCACAAGGCGGCTATCCACCTCAAAATGCAGGACAGCAGCATCCTCACTATCCGCAGGGTGAGATTCCGATGTTCCCACATCATGAAGAGCCTCCTATGCCTGAAGAGTTACAGCAGGCATATATGCACGAAGGCCCTGCATACCGCCCCGAGGATTATGAGGAATATCC
>JBGVEC010000088.1:0-9809 GCA_045119815.1 Paludibacteraceae bacterium
TATTGAAAAGATTGAAGGTCTTCAGCAGGATTGGAACAAGCCCTGGTTCACCCAAGGTGCCCTAAGATGGCCTAAGAATCTGACTGGTCGTGAGTATAATGGAATGAATGCCCTTATGCTTATGATGCACTGTGAAAAGAACGGATATACCATACCAAGGTTCTGTACTTTTGACTGTATTCAGCGATTCAACAAGCCAGACGGTAAAGAAGGCGAAGAACTTCCCAGAGTATCAGTCCGCAAGGGCGAACAATCATTTCCTGTGATGCTTACCACCTTTACATGCATCGACAAAGAGACCAAAGAGAAGATTAAGTATGACGACTACAAACGTCTGACAGATGAAGAAAAAGCACACTACAACGTATATCCCAAGTTACAAGTCTTCAGAGTGTTCAATGTGGCTCAGACAAACCTTCAGGAAGCACGGCCTAAACTATGGGAGAAGCTGGAACAAGAAGAGACAGTCACCGCAAGGGAGAATCAAGATTCGTTCAAATTTGAGCCGGTAGACAAAATTATAGCAGATAATCTATGGATTTGTCCCATCAAGCCACAGTACCAGGATAACGCCTATTTTTCCATATCCAAGAATGAGATTGTGGTACCAGAGATGCGACAGTTTAAAAACAGTGAGGCTTTCTACGGAACACTGTTTCACGAGATGATTCACTCTACTGGAGCTAAAGACCAATTGGATCGGTTCAGTCCTTCACATGGCTTTGGAAGTTCTGAATATGCCAGAGAGGAATTGGTGGCCGAATTGGGCAGTGCTCTTACATCACAACGATATGGAATGACCAAGAATATAAAAGAAGACAGTTGTGCTTACCTGAAATCATGGTTAACCCAGCTCAAAGAGTCACCACAATTCATTAAGACAACTCTGTTGGATGTAAAGAAAGCAACCTCCATGCTTACCCAAGTAGTCGATAAAGTCTCTTTGGAACTGGAAGAAAGCAGGACTAGCAATGTTGGCCAGCGAAATGATTCGCACATTGTTGAAGAATTGTCAAATGAAGGTATACAAAAGGATGTGGAAGAGGTTGATGAAACGCACGAAACTGAAGATATCGAGAGACGTTCTTCCATGAGAAGATGAGATTAGCCACCAGTAGTATTCGCTATTGGTGGCTAATCAATTTATGCTTCCAGATACTCCTGCCAGTCTATCTCATCTACGGTCAGTTCCTTCAGCTCCCAATCGTAGGCAACTTCAGGTAGCGTAGTATAAGGAAAATGAACCGTATAACCTATCTGGCCGTATGAACAATGGAGTGGCGTAACACAAATCATCGTTCCATAATAGGTTTGAGGAGTGCAATATTTCTCCCAATCAAAACGTCCATTGCGGATGTTGGTACACAATGTACGTATAATCTTATTTTCCATATTTCTCCTCCAAGGTTAGGTACAAGTCAAGTATATATTTCTCTGCCGCCTCCATATCCTCTACAATATCCTTGATGTGATAAGGTGCTCCATTCTTTCCGTGTCCGTCTTCACCAATCCAAAGATAGGCTTCATAGTCAGGGTCGTATGAATCATAGCATTCATAAAGATTATGAATAAATGACTTGACATCATTACCTGACATTTCAACAGAGATATTAAAATCCTGACCAGCAGGAGTGAAACGCTGAAGCTCAACACATTTAGCATTCTTACCAAGATTCTCAATAGAGACGTTCCACCCTTGCTGTTCAATGATTTTCTGTAGTCGTTTAACACTCATTCCCATAGTTGTAGCTTAAAAGTTTGCCAAGAAATCCTGCAACTCCTTATCCTTTATCTCCTTGAGTTTACAAGGCTTAAAATCCTCAATAGCCTCTATATGAAGTTTTACAGGTAATCCATATCTACTACCGTCAACCTCTATGTTCTCCATCTCTCTAAGGCTGAAGTAACCATACTCTGTTTGGTACATACCGGTTACAATACCAAAGAATGTGAAGTCATCACCTTGTTGTTCTCCCTCGATGATGTACCATCGGATATTGCCTATTCCCAACACTGCCACACATACGGCATCACCTCGCTTGTCATCTTGAGAATACAGAGGGTACTGTTTCAGTGCCTCAATCATTGCTGCTGTCAATAATCTGCTTTCCATAAGTCTGTCTTTGTTAAATGAAATAATCCTCGTTATCTACTTTAAGTGCCTCTATCAGCTGCTCATCTGGTAAAGCCAGTGTCTGTTCGTCTATGAAAAAGAAAATCTCATCATAGATTTCTTGGGCTTTCTTGCTTGCGAAACCCTCCATTGGGTCATCCATGGCTTGCGGTTGAAGAGCATCCAAGAACTTCAGCCCACCAATGATAAGGTCGCAACCTTCATTGTCCTTTACAATCCTACAGGTAAACACCTCACCTTGAAATACAAAATCTCTTGTCGTCATACGCTTGAATATTAAGTTTTTTCTTTTCCCTTATTTTATTGCTTCCAATCGAAGCGGAATCGGGATTTACGGATGCTGATAGAGGTCATTTGAAGAGCTTTCTGTAGGCTTTTATGATGAAATACGCTCTCCTTGAGAGGAAGATTTCTTCATAAACATGCTTGAGCCGTACATAATGCTCAATGACCTACCTTTGCTATCCGAAAAACCGTATTTCGGTTCGCAAGCATAAATGATGATGTTCTTATAAAGGAAGGAGCATACTAACTATAATAGAGATAGATATGTAGCATTTATAAAAGGGAACCAGGCACTAACTACCCTCCTATTGGAGAGCAGTTAATACCTTACGCAAGCATACGTTGCTGAACCAGTGGCACATTCTTATGAACTAAGTTTATGATATGCTGGTGATGTTTCGTATTCTTGTTGCATAAACCTCTTGATTGAATGACTTGGAAAGTCTTAAGGCTCAATTCAACAGTTTCTATTCGTTGACCATCAATTCTTGCAGAGAAGACCAATGAGTGTGGCTTCAGGAAATATTCACTCTGACCTACACAATGATGCATCGCTTTGCCCTCGTTGTAGTATTCCTGAATACTTTCCAATACCGACACGATAATGGTTCCGTCTGTGAATGACAACCCAAAGAACTTCTCCTTGAGTTCCTTGAAGCGAGCCTCATTCTGAATGGCTATCTGTCGCTGTCGCTCCTTTTCTTCACGCTCTCGGATGCGTTCAGCCATCTTCAAAAATCTGTCGTGTGAAGACCTCAAATCTGTAGGGCAAACGTAAAAGGCATTATTCAAGTCTTTTCCACATTTGTCCAGTAGTCTGATATAGTCAACCCACAAAGACACATCAGCGATTTTGTAATTATGTCTAAGCACAATTCTGAGTGATGCCCAACAAGCATCCAATTCTCTCTGATGATTGAGGAAATATGACAATTCACGTTTCCGACCAGTCTTCAACAAGGTTTCTATCCTACTGTCTTTCAATAGTCCTTGAATAAGAGCTTGAAACGGCATATCCGCTATTGAACCTCGCAAGCCGTTTCTCTTAAGTATTGGCAATACCTCATAGTGTGGATATACATAAGAGTCAGATAAGTAAGCATACACTTCATTATCGTATCGAAGTTCCAAATTGCCGTCACGAACAAAAGTGTCTCTGTAAAAACCCATAGTCCGTTTCAAGGCAGTCACAGCAGTTTTCCCTTGCTCATTTGTCCAGTATCGGGCAATCTCCATAACACTCTTTTGAGCAGGAGAACCTTTAACAGTCTTTACCTCCATCAAAAAGATACGTTGTAATTGCAATCCGTCTTGAGTAGATACGATTGAGAAATAACTTTTATCAGTCATTGTGCGTAGCCTTGTATCCTTGATTTTTAGATATGCATTACATTTCGGGCAACGAGCATATTTGCTATGGTGTTCAGTACTCCATTGATGACCACAATCCATACAAGTCGTTTTACCACTTGCTATTCTATAAGCATAATGATTTATAGTCTTTTGATAAGCCCATTCTATTGGTGCTTCGGTGAGTTGTAGCAACTTTTCGTTAGCTGCTACAACCTCATATTGGAAACGTGTCTTGGGTCTCATAATCAGAAATCAAATAAAGATGGTTGTGGAGTACTGGTCTGTGGTTTTGTAACCTTTGGCTTATTGTTACGGTTCTGCATTATACGCATCTGTTCTGCTTGATATGCTTTGATAGCCTCCTGTCGTGCCTGCTCCTTTTCTTCAGCAGTAAGTTCTATCTGGTGGTTTACAACTACACCACAACTTATCGGAGAGCCAACATCGATGTTATCCTCATCATAGTAGTGTGTTGCGAGAGAGTAGACTTCATCGTCAGTCATACCACAACAGCCACTTGCTTTGACTTGGTTCAGAATGAATGTGATGCAGTCATCGAGGTTCTTGTTCTCCTTTGCATAAGATACCGCAAATAAAGAGTCTGTACTGGCTCTGTTGTCCAAGTACGCCTTAATGGTCTTCTTGAAGTGTTCTGTTCCTTTCATATCGCTTAAACTTTAATTTTTTCTTTTCCCTTATTTTAAAACCTTTTGGCTTCATGGTCGGGTTGAGAATTTCAAGCGTTCAGAACAGCGAACAAGGTAGATAAGACAAGTAAATGGCCTAGGATTTAATGGAATACCCAAATCTGTGATTTGTGGAAGGTTGTTGTTAAATCCCACGCCTATTAGCAAAGCGGTACTTGGCATTCGAACTGTCGCAGTAACTTTGCGTAGAAATTCCCTGCCGACAATGAAAGCCTAAGTCATCAAATGGTATAGCTATAAAAAAGTGAGAGTACCAATCTTCACAGATGGGTACTCCCTAAAATCACAATTATGACAAAAAAAGTAGCTATCGCAAACTCAACACAACTTTAGTATGACGATTCGCCTCGTTTGGCGAGTATTCTTCTATACCACCGGCAAACACCTTGGCTATTCTTGCAGAGTCCACTCCTTTAGATATAAGCTTATTAGCGATATAATCTGCCCTGGCTTTACTTAAAGACTCATTGATGGTTGGTGTACCTGTACTAGAGTCAGCAGCTCCTATAAGTGTTATATGTAAACCATGCTTGATAGCTACTCTGGCCAACTCCTCGATATTGAGATTCTGCGATTCTTCTTTGAACAGGGAAGAGTTTATCTCAAAGAAGAAGTATATAGGTGCTCCAATAATCTGTCCCTCTACAAGTGACTGTGTAAGACTATCATTGGCAAATGATGCTATATCTGTTTGGATAGCACCCGTAGAACTGGTGTTTGTATTATCCGTTTCTGATGATACACTTACAAGTGGCGACTTGCCATCCCATTTGCTGTTTTTCATTCGGGCTCTTAGCGAGTTCAAACCGCTATAGTTGTTTCTTGGATACTTATTCTGAATGATATTTTCATTATCAAACAGGTGTTTATACTTATCAAGTAGCCCCTCGATTTCTAAAATCGTCTTTAATTGCTCAAGCGTTTTTTGTTGCATATCGATTCGATCTGAAAAAACTTGATTCTGTTCTCGCATCGAATTTGCCCAGTCGGTCAACCATTCATTCTGCTGCACATACGGAAGATGATCTACAGGCTTCTTCCATCCTATTTTGCCAATCTTGAACGATAAGCCTACAGAGGCGTTGAGCATATGGTCGCCCAAAGTATTCTTCCTATATTGACCATCAAAACTTTGGAACGTCGTAGCGTTTGACACTTCCATTGTCAATGCAACCCTCTTACAGAAACTATATTCGGCTTGAAGACCGTACGAAATGGCGAATGGATTATGCTTATTGGTTTTGTTATGAATCATACCAACACCTACAAAAGGAAATAAATTCCAACGCAGTTCGTTATCTTCTCTGTACAATGTCCCCAGTACATTCCAAAGCAAATCGGCATGAACGGAATGGTATTCCTGTTTGTCCAGGAGTGAGTTCTTAAAATTGAAGCCTTGGTAACTGATTCTTGTGCCGATAGAGGGTGTGAACCATTTACCTATAGCCAAACCAACTGATGGCTGCATTCTGCCAAACAGATCTTCGCATCCTAATGGAGTGCCCATAAAAGCATTCGTACCACCAGAGATATTCACAAACCAATTGCCGTTCCATGGAGATGTTACAATCACTCCCTTTTGGTAAGTAGGTTTCAAATATTGATACGTTTCGGTAGGCTCAATAGTTGCTTCCATTCGAATTGTATCAAGATTATAAGATTGGTCATCAGCCTTGACTTGAACCGTACAGCATAGAGCTGTCATCATCATTAATATCATTTTCATATTCGAGATTCTTTTGATTAATAGATTATAAAACTGAATTATCGTTTCCCGTTATCGTTTGGGTTTGTTTGCATATTTAGGTTTCATCATCTTAGATGCCATAGCCATACATCTTCTGGCCCAGTTTCTATCGTCTTCATCCTCATTGCGTCCCCATTTCAAGTCGCTTTGCGTACCTCCACCGCCATTGCTTTCGGCAAATGTTGTAGCATCGTCAATCAGATTAAGGAAGAGCAATGTGGCACAATGCATCACTTCAGAGCTTCGTTCTGCCAAATCATTTATGAGACTGTTGTCAAAGAGATTTTTATCGTCTTCACCGAAGTTTTCCGAAATGGTGCGATGTTCCTTAACCACATTCTCAAGCATCACATCTCTAAGAATATTGACCGCATTGGAATGGACACTACGAGAATACTTCATAGCCTCGGACTTCAATTCGTCACGACGCTCTCCTATGGACACAAGGTCATCCTTCAACAATGAAAGTGTTCGTTCAGCCTGAAGCAACTTGTCTTGCTTGTCTGCCAATTTGGACTGGATAGAGGATAGTTCCCGGTTAAGCATCTCCATCTTCGTTCTGATGCTGTCTTCATTGCCATATTTCTCAAGTAACTCTTCCTGAAGTGCCAATAGTTCATTCTCCTTTTCCAGTCTTTGCTGATTCAGGTTATCAACCATAGTACTCAAACCTTTTACTCTTCGTTCTGCCAATCTTATCTCGACATTCAAGTCAGAAAGAGCCTTCTGATGTTGGGTTATTTCCTGCTCGATCGAAGTACATAGTTCGGTCAGATGTCGTCTGTATTCTTCGGTAGTCCGATGGCGAGCACCAGTTTCGGAGATACTTGACCCACGTTCCATTCCCCATTTGCTATTAACCTCTGCAAAGTCATTATGAAGCTGCTTCATTCGTTGACTGAACTCATACTTATCCTTGCCTGCAAAGATTTTCTTATAAGCAAACCGTTCATTCTCAATGGGTAAAAGAGTACAATGTATATGCGGATTGAGTTCGTCTAGATGAACGATGAATGCTGCAATATTTTCCTCTCCATACCTGTCGGCCACAAATTTATAGACATCCTTAGCCCATTCCTCAATGTCTTTCTCTCGATAAGCATTAGAGTTATCAGCACCTTGCTCAAAGTCTATTTGTTGATTCCCGAACGCCAATTCCCTCATTCTTTCCCTTGACCCACCGAAGATAAAGTTGACTACAGTCCTATACTTAGGCTCTTCTAAGCCCATATTAGGGTCTGTAATGCCTCTTTCCCTCAGGATTGAGGCAATCTGCTGTGGAATGGTCTTCGTTTTGTCTACGGGCTTAATTTTGCCTTTTACGACCTCAAAGTTCAGATGTTCCCTTGATGGGTCATAGTTTCCACGACTCAAAGCAAACTCTTTACCCTTTTCGGTTCGGTTCCTCTTATGTTCATTGCTTTGGGAAACGGTCATCCCTTTTGAGACATGAACATCTATTACCTGTTTTGCCATTCTATTGTTCCTGATATTGGTTAATAATCTTGCCACAGCTTGCTGCTTGTTTTGGCACCTCTCCCGACAACGGAAGTTAGTCGGGGTATTAGGCTCCCCCTTCTTCCCTCAGTTGTACACCGGGCAAGCCCGACGAAGTAGATGCAATGGCAAGCCAATGCCAGCTGTTACAAAAGTTCAGTTAGTCATTGTCCAATATCTGAGCTTCGCTCTCCGATGATTCAAGAGAGGAAAATTCTTCTTTCAACTCGGAAAACGACATTGATTCAGGAATTGTGATGACGATGCTTTTGGGCAATGTTATCTTCTGGATCAACCCGAACGCTTCCATCCTCTCAAGATACGAACGAACTGTAGCCCTATGCCAGTGCCATTCGGCTGCAAGGTCAGTTATGGTAACGTGACATTGGTTGGTCCCAATCTCGTAATCCTTATTTCTCAAGAAGCGTGACACAAACCTTTTTGATGCTTTGTCCAATAGGTCGCAATAAGCTTCTACCTTGGATTTCCTATCACCGATTCTCTCTTTGAGGTAGAGGAATAGTGAAGCATTTGCCGATACTGCAATCTGCGGAATTTGATTTTCTTTCATCTTTGTTTCTCTTTACTTGTTTTACAATTGCGTGGATTCAGTATCATTGTCACTATCCACTTCATCGTGACAATTAGCGTGATGATTATCATTATTGGAATCGGTAGTTACTGAGTCGTTTTGTCCAGTTTGACTGCATTCTTTCATAGTAGCATATTCGGCAAGCTCAGACGATGAAGGATAGAATGCGGATGCCATTAAAATAAAGGCGATTGAAACCGACAAAGTGTACAATTCAGGCATGAATAACGTGGCCAACGCAAACAATCCGACAAAGAAGAATATTTGCCTATTGTCCCTGAATGCCAGCAACATTTTATGTGTACGGTTGTGAGAGAACAAGAAGATACACAAAACGGTCGTTACCAAGATGCCAAGATGAGCACCGTGTCCATTGAGATATATGTAATGGAACACCAATAGTATAATCAGCAACACTTGTGTATGAAGCTTTCTCATTGTCTCTCGACGAAGCATCATTCTACGGAATTTCTCCATCCAAGGATGCTTGCTATCATACAATGCAATCGGCACAATAAATAAGATTGCCGGAAATAGAAGTTGTAAAATAATCCAAATCATAATGGTTAATAAAATGGGTTTGTATTGACGTATGCCTTAAGGTTCAATTTGAGATATCCGTAAGTGGCCAGCTCAATAATTGACTCAACATCTCTAGGCAATAGATAGTGTGCACCTCTGTTTAATCGGTTTTTGATATGAGGATCTTTCTTCCGTAGAATAGCCAATGCACGGTCAAGTTCATGCTCGGGTATATGCCAGATGCGACCTTTGGCATATTGCTCATGTTCGTATAAAGCCTCTATTACAAGTGTACGACCTACATAGGCTGTCCATTGACGCTGATGGAATATCATGTGCCGTTGAAATAGGTTACTCTCTATGGCTTTTGCCCATGTCCGTCTATCGTTAATTATAAAGACCAACTGACGGTAAATATTCATTCTCATAGGAATCCAATCATCACGTCCTCTTTCTTGCGTACATACTTAAATTCTCCATCTTTTGAATGTAGCGTTGTGTCCAGACACAAATCACCATACATCATCTCCAACGAATCATAGATGGTCACATGGATATTGTACACTTTGCCATCGCTCAATGTCTGTGCGTTCATCTTGAACATCTGACCAAAGGCTGGATTGGAATATGCACAGGTGCTATGTCCAAACTGACTGGTTCGACTTGGAACGTGATGATACAATGTGATAAGTTCAATATCATCCTCAAACATATCCATAACCTCTTCCAGGTCATATGGCTCATCGGTTACGAATGTCAATAGCACAAAGTCATCATAGAATTTAGGTTCTTCCATTCTTGTTGTATCTAGCAACTGTGGAAGTTGACGAGGTACTTTATCAAGAAAATCGTCATAAAAATGCTGTAACATAATCATAGGATATTGCAGTTATACGATTTAAAAAGTGTCTATTAAGGATAGGGTTATATTAGTTGGCATTGTCTCAATGATGCTTGGTTCCAGATTGAGAT
>JBGVEC010000089.1:0-2496 GCA_045119815.1 Paludibacteraceae bacterium
GAAGTCAGCAGAAACAACTGCATCCTCAGTGTAACCAAGTACACCCTTCAACTCGTTCTCAGAAGCCTCTTTCATAGCTGCGCAGATCTCAGCGTAAGTAGCAGGCTTAGCCAAGTTAACAGTCAAGTCAACTACAGAAACGTCCAAAGTAGGAACGCGCATAGCCATACCGGTCAATTTGCCGTTCAACTCAGGAATAACTTTACCTACAGCCTTAGCAGCACCAGTAGAAGAAGGAATGATGTTGCCAGCAGCTGCACGGCCACCACGCCAGTCCTTAACAGATGGACCGTCAACAGTCTTTTGAGTAGCGGTGGTAGAGTGAACAGTAGTCATCAAACCATCGGTGATACCCCATTTGTCATTCAACACCTTAGCGATAGGAGCCAAGCAGTTGGTAGTACAAGAAGCGTTAGATACGAATTGTGTACCCTTAACATAAGTCTTCTCGTTAACACCGCATACGAACATTGGAGTGTCGTCCTTAGAAGGAGCAGACATAACCACATATTTAGCACCAGCCTCCAAGTGAGCTTGAGCTTTATCTTTAGAGAGGAACAAACCTGTAGATTCAACTACATACTCTGCACCTACCTCATCCCATTTCAAATCAGCTGGGTTACGCTCTGCAGTTACACGGATAACTTTACCGTTAACGATGAGCTTGCTGTTCTCAACATCAGCCTCGATAGTTCCTTCGAACTGACCGTGCATGGTGTCGTACTTAAGCATATAAGCCAAATAATCTACTGGGCAGAGGTCGTTGATACCTACGATCTCGATGTCATTGCGTTTCATAGCTGCACGGAAAACGAAGCGTCCGATACGGCCAAAACCATTGATACCTACTTTTGTCATTGTTGTAAAAGTTTTTAAAAAATTAATATTAATTTTGTTTCTATTGTTTCGTTCTTGAAAGCCCTTCCCTTTAGGGAGGGGTTTGGGGTAGGCCCCCACTTTCTCAAAATCGGTGCAAAATTACACTTTTTTTTTGAAACACACAAATTTTTTCAATATTTGTCATGCTTATTTTACAAAATAAGGTAATAAATCGTGCACTAACGAGGGTAAAAAGCGAAAATTGGATGATTTCATGCCTTTTTCTTGCACATATCCATTTTTTTTCGTACCTTTGCACGCTAATTTTGTTTTGACATGAACAAGAATCTACATATCGATACGCTTTGCGTGCAAGCAGGATACAACCCAGGCAAAGGCGAACCCAGACAAGTACCTATCATTCAGAGTACTACCTTCAAGTACGAAACCAGCGAACAGATGGGCCGACTCTTTGACTTAGAGGAGAGCGGCTACTTCTACACCCGTCTGCAAAACCCTACCAACGACCATGCAGCTGCCCAAATAACAGCCATGGAAGGCGGTGTGGCAGGTATGCTCACTTCGTCAGGTCAAGCAGCGAATTTCTTTGCCATCTTCAATATCTGCCAAGCAGGCGATCATATGATCTCCACCACCAGTATCTACGGTGGCACATACAACCTCATCGGTGTTACACTACCCAAGATGGGCATTCAGGTGACTTTCATCGACCAAGATGCTAGCGACGAGGAATGGGAGGCAGCATTCCAACCTAACACCAAGCTTGTGTTTGGCGAGACCCTGTCCAATCCTAACGTGCGCATTCTTGACATTGAGCGTATCGCAGGTATCGCTCATACACACGGAGTACCGCTCATCGTAGATAACACCTTCCCTACCCCAGTCAACTGCCGTCCATTTGAGTTCGGAGCAGACATCGTCACCCATTCAACCACCAAATACATGGATGGTCAAGGCGTACAAGTAGGTGGAGCTATTGTGGATAGCGGAAACTTCGATTGGGAGAAATACCACGACAAATATACCTGCCTAACCGAGCCAGACCACTCCTATCACGGACTCATCTACACACAAGCGTTCGGCAAAGCAGCATACATCACCAAAGCCACATCGCAACTCATGCGTGACCTAGGTAGCATCCAAAGTCCACAAAACGCATTCTACTTGCACCTCGGTTTGCAAACCCTACATGTACGCATGAAGCGCCACACCGAGAGCGCACTACAAGTGGCACAATACCTAGCGCAAAACCCAGACATCGCATGGGTGCGTTTCCCTGAACTAGAGAACGATCCAGAGTATGCACGTCAACAAAAATACTTACCCAATGGCAGTTGCGGCGTAATGGCGTTTGCCGTGAAAGGCGATAGAGCCTTCGCTAACAAGTTTATGGACAGCCTCCAGCTCGTGACCATCGAGACCCACGTAGCAGACTGCCATACCTGCATCCTACACCCTGCTGCCCACACCCATAGACAACTGAGCGAAGCAGACCTATTGGCTGCTGGTATCGACCCTAACTTGATACGACTCAGTATCGGACTAGAAGACCCACAAGACTTGATAAACGACATAGCTAATGCGTTGGAACAAGCTAAAAATAGATAACTTTACCTTTGAGGCAGGCGGCAACGTAAGCAATATAGAGGTGGTATA